>SKLO01000062.1 GCA_007123195.1 Verrucomicrobiales bacterium
GGGCTGCGCGAGATGCTCGCCTTCTACGGCGTGCAGATGCCGCAGACCATCGTCATCGTGTTCCCGGTCGCGGTGCTGCTGGCCATGCTCTACGCCCTCGGACGCATGTCGCGCGCCAACGAGTTGATCTCCATGTTGTCGGCCGGCATCAGCCTGCGCCAGATCCTCACCCCGGTGTTCATCATCGGCGCCTACGCCGCCTTCATCTCGCTGGTCTGCAACTACCACTGGGCCCCCCGTTCGGAGGGGCGCAAGACCGCCCTGCTGGAGGCCGCCCAGGCACGCGCCGAGGAGGATCGCAATTCCTCCAGCCGCGAGGAGTTCACCCGCTCGGTGCTCTACCGCAACGACATCGATCACCGCACCTGGTTCGCCGGCAGCATCCCCTACAACCTGTCGCAACGCGAGCGCATCCGTCACCTCGAACTCTACATCGACCACCCGGACGGCACCCCGGAGCGGACCATCGTGGCCAACCAGGCGTTCTGGTGGCCGCCCGTGCCCGGCCAGACCCGCGACGATTTTCCCGGTCACTGGACCTTCTACCACGGCCAGGAAATCATCCACCAACCGGACGGCAGCGTGAAGGTCAACAATTTCGCCAATGATGAGACCGACCGCCTGAACTTCCCCACCGACTGGAGTGAAAGCCCGTGGACCCTGATGAGTGCCAGCTTCACTCCGGACTACCTCAGCGTGCAGGAACTGACCTCGTATCTGAAATCAGTCCCCGAGGACACCAACCCGGCCGCGCTGGCGCCGTTCCGCACCCACTGGCACTACCGCTTCGCCCAGCCGATGCTCAACCTGATCGTGGCCCTGATCGCCGCCCCGCTCGGCATCGCCTTCTCCCGCCGCGGCGTCGTCGGCGGCGTCGCCATCGCGGTGGTCATTGTGTTCTTCCTGCTGTTCGTCGACAGCTTCTTCCTCAACCTCGCCCGCGGCAACCACTTCCCTGCCTGGCTGTCAGTCTGGTGCCCCCACCTGATCTTCGGCGCGCTGGGTGGTGGCATGCTCTACCTCAAGTCCCGCAACCGCCAGCTGCCCAAGCTGTCCGCCCTGCTGCCGCGCCACCGCCACCGCCCGGCCCTGCCGCCGCGCCCGCGCTCGCAGCCGACCACCAGCGCCAGCGCCGTCTGACCCCGGCCCGGAACTCTCCGCTGCCGGTGTGTGTTTGGCCGGTCCGCGGGTTTCCGTTTGAATCCTCCGCGCTTGTCGTCAACCATGGTCACCCGGCTCGCGACCATGGTTGTTGCCCGCGGCCCAAGTAGTCGGCCGCGGAGACGACGGGGAAGGGCCGGCGCCATGACCGTCGTGCCAGCTTGAATCGGCCGGCTTGCCTGCTCACCCTGCCGGGGCCCATCCCGGCTGGGGCAGGCGACGCGCTTCTCATCCTGCCGTTATCCGTTTCTGTTTCCGCTTTCGTTTCCATGTCTGAATCCCGCCCGGTAGTTCTCATCATCCGCGACGGATGGGGCATCAATCCCCACGGTCCCGACGCCGCCGAAGCCGACGGCAATGCCACCCTGCTGGCCCGGACTCCGTTCCACGATCACCTCTACGCCACTTACCCGGGCGGCCGGCTCAGCGCCAGCGGCGAGGACGTCGGCCTGCCCGCCGGTCAGATGGGCAACTCGGAGGTGGGTCACCTGAACCTCGGCGCCGGCCGCGTCGTCTATCAGGAACTCACCCGCATCGACAAGGCCATCCGCGAGAGCAAGCTCACCGGCAACAAGGTGCTCAAGGCGGCCTTCAAAGAGGCGGTCAAGACCGGCGGCCGCGTCCATCTGGTCGGCCTGGTGTCCGACGGCGGCGTCCACAGCCACCAGGCCCACCTCGTCGCCCTCGCCGAAGCCGCCCGCAAAGCCTGCGTCAGCGAGATCCTGGTGCACGCCATCACCGACGGCCGCGACACCTCGCCCACCGGCGGCGCCGGCTACCTGCAATGGTGCGAGGACCGCCTGGCCGCCTGCAAGGCCCGCATCGTCACCGTCATCGGCCGCTACTACGCCATGGACCGCGACCGCCGCTGGGACCGCACCAAGCTGGCTTGGGACGCCATCGTCCACGGCAAGGGCCAGGCTTCCGAAGTGCTTCCGTCGGAAGCAGTCGCCATCTGTTACCAGAACGACCAGACCGACGAATTCCTGCCGCCGCTGATCTTCGCCGAGGCGGAGTCCACCCGCGTCCGCGACCACGACGTCGTGGTGTTCTTCAACTTCCGCGCCGACCGCGCCCGCCAGCTGTCGGAGGCGTTCCTGTTCGATGACTTCGACGGATTCGACCGCGGCGGCCCGCGGCCGAAGGTCAATTTCGTCACCATGACCGAATACGACCAGCGCTATCGTGTGCCGGTCGTGTTCCCGCCCACCAGCCTGCCCGACACCCTCGGCCAGGTCGTCGCCCGCGCCGGCTTGACCCAGCTGCGCATCGCCGAGACGGAGAAATACCCGCACGTCACCTACTTCTTCAACGGCGGCGTCGAAGAACCGAATCCCGGCGAGGAGCGCGCCATCATCCCCTCGCCGAAGGTGGCCACCTACGACCTCCAGCCCGAAATGAACGCCGAGGAGGTCACTGCCGAGGTGCTGCGCCGCCTGCCCGAGTTCGACCTCGTGATCCTCAACTTCGCCAACCCGGACATGGTCGGTCACACCGGAGTGGTCGAGGCCGCGGTGCGGGCGGTCGAGACCATCGACGACGGTGTCCGCCGGGTAGTCGGGCGCACCCTGGAACTGGGCGGCCAGCTGCTCATCACTTCAGATCACGGGAATTGTGAGCAGATGCGCAACGCCGACGGCTCGCCCCACACCGCCCACACCACCAACCTGGTCCACTGTCTCTACCTGGCCCCGGACACCCGCGGCGTGACCGTGCGCGACGGCATCCTGGCCGATGTGGCGCCGACCCTGCTGGCCATGCTCGGCGTGCCCGCACCCCGGGCCATGACCGGTCGCAGCCTGCTCCAGCGCCGGTGATCGGGACAGATGCTTGAGGATTGCTGAATATCAATTCGGTCGGAAACTGACAATCCTCTGATAATCAGGACAATGTGAACATTTGAGGGCGCTTGTGAAAATTTTCACAAATGCCCCTTGCGATTTTTCCAAGCCCTGATTCTATTAGCTCCCGCCCGCTTTGGTCGGGTCCTTCGAGCCGGCAGCGCTTGCTCGCACCACCAGCCCGCCTGCCGCCGGTCGGAGGGGCCGCCGGGCCACCGGATCAATACCGACCGTTTCAGTTCCGACCTCGTTTCAACCACCATGAGTTTTCCTTCGCTGCCACTCGCCGCCGTCACCCCGGACGCTCCGAGCCTGCTGCCGCAGGTCGGGTGGCTGGCCTGGCTGACGAACTCGGTGTTCGTCGCCGTGGTGGTCGCGTTCATCATCATCTACGCCACCCGCCGCGCCACCGCCCGCATGCAGCTGATCCCGGGCGGCTTCCAAAACGGATTCGAGGCCGTGGTCGAGTTCCTCTACAACCAGGTCGAGGCCATCGTCGGCCCCAAGGTCGCCCCGCGCGCCTTCCCCCTGCTGGCGACCTTCTTCCTGTTCATCCTGATCTCCAACTGGATGGCGCTGGTGCCGGGCGTCGGCACCGTCGGCTTCCTGAAGGA
>SKLO01000602.1 GCA_007123195.1 Verrucomicrobiales bacterium
GTCGGCCCCCAGCCGTCCCGGCGGCCCGTGCGAGTGACCCGCGGCAAATGCCTCCCCCTCAAGCCGGCGTCGGCAACTGCAGCACGCCCACCCAGAACAGGATCATGTAGATCACCTTGCACCCAAGGTGCAGGAACTGGTCGCCGGAGAACGACAGGTGCTTCTCACAGCGCATCGCATCAATTACCCAGTGCAGCACCAGCTCCACCACCGCCAGCCAGAACAGCCCGGTGATCAGCAGCACCATCGCCGAGTGAACCAAGGCGTGTGCGGTCAGGCAGTGAACCCAAAGGTAGCGGTCCCGGTGCCGGTCAAATCCCGGCGGCATCGCCTTGACGTTGCGGTTCTTGAAGGTCGCCAGAAATCCACCCTGCAGTGGGTAGTCCGCCAGCGCATGCCCCATCGCGAACAGCAGCAGCAGCTGCAACGGGTGGGTGGCGTCCAGGGATACAGCGAGAGAAAACCCCATCGAATCGACTGTTCAGAGTTCAGCACACGGCCTACCCCGGATCCCCCCGGGCCGACGCTGCTGCCGCGGCCGCTGGAGGCTAGATCGACGACGCGCTGGTGACCGTGGCCAGCCGGTCGTTGGTTTCACGCAGGCGCTTGCTCAACGTGGTGGCAATGCCCACCAGCAGGTGCGCCGCCGCCAGCGGGTGTTCGTTGATGAAATCCTCCAGCATGGTGCGGTCGATCCGCCAGATCTGCGAATACTCAACCGCCGTCACCGAGGCGCTGGCGGCCCCGGCGGTGAAGATGTTCACTTCGCCGAGCGTTTCCCCGGCCCGGATCCGGCCCAGCAGCGTCGAGCGCCCCGCCCGCTCCACCGTGGCGTGCAGCAACCCCGAGATGACGAAGAACAGCGAATCCTGCTCCTCACCCTCGCGGATGATCGTCTTGTTGGGCGCGGCCGGCAGAAACTCACCGTAGGAGCTGAGAAGGCGCCGGTCATCGTCCCCAAGCGGGGCTACGATGCCCATGGAAGGCAGTTCGGGTTGGGTGAATTCGCTCGACATGGTTGATTGCGTCAGGTTCGGGCAATCCTTCCCCGCGGCATCTGGCCGCGCAAGCCAAAATCTCGGGCACAGGACACCTCGGATGAAAATTCCACTGGAAAAGCTCCGTGTCCGACTGCACGGTCTACGGCTTCATCCCGACGGATCCCGTCAAGGCCGTCAACCATCGCATCGTCCCCAACCTTCAATCCCCAGTTTAAATGGCTTCAGATTCGTTCATCAGACCCGTGCGCCCCGAAATCATGTATGCGGCGTTCATGCTGCGCCTCTGGATCGGCATGCGCCTGTTCTTCGCCGGCCTCGACAAGTTCCGCATCAAGGGCGAGGCCACCTTCAGTATCGAGGCCTACAAGGGCAACGTCCAGGTGATCGCCGATACCATCGCCGAGCACACCCCCCTGACCCAGCAGTTGTGCGATCTTTATGCCGCTCCCCTGGGGTATCTGCTGGTCGGAATCGGCGTTTTGGTCATCCTCGGGCTGTTTACCCGCCTCAGTCTGCTGGCCGCAGGAGTCATGTTCATCAGCCTCGGCGTCGGCCTCATGCTGCTGCCGGACGATTTCGAGGCCGTCATGATCGGCATCCAGGTCGCCATCACGGCTTTCGCCCTGTCACTCTGGTGGCACGACCGCATCTCGGTCGACGGCATATTGGGTCGCCTTTTCAGCCGCGGCAGACGTTCCAAAATCAACGGAGATGACGATCTGGAGCCCGCCTCTGACCGGGACAAGACGGCCGCCTGAGGGCGGCCGGACCATGGCTCGGAAACCAAGGGGATCGGTCCCCGGAAGCAGCCTTCGCTGCGGCTCCGCACCCACTCTGCCCATCTGACTGATAGGCGCCCGCGGGCCTCCCCGTTGTTGACTTCACCTCATTGTCTCAGGAACCCCGATCTAATTCCGTCATGAACCAAGCTTCCGATCCCGTCACCCGCCCAACGGCGGCCGCTCCCCGCCCAATGGCGGCCGCTCAAGACGCGGCCGGCTCCGGCCTCGGCCGGTTCCTCAACCGGCGGGGTTTCCTCCGCAACAGCGTCGCCGCAGGCGCCGGCCTCATGCTGACCAGCAAGAGCGCCATCGCCCAGCAGGCCGGCCGCACCCTCAAGGTCGGCATGGTCGGTTGCGGCGCCCAGGGACGCGCCCTGCAGAACGCCTGCGTCGGCCTTGATGGCATGCAGTTCACCGCCGTCTGTGACATCTGGCCCCACAACCTCAGACAGGTCCACCAGCGGATCGAGAGGATCAACCGCCACGACGCCACTCCTTACGAGGACTACGAGGAGATGCTCGACAAGGAGGATCTCGACGCAGTGCTGCTGCCGACCCCCGACCATCTGCACGCCCCCTACACCCGCATGGCTCTGGAGAAAGGGCTGGCGGTGTATTGCGAAAAAATGATGTCCAACACGATCGAGGGCGCGCGCGACATGGTGAAGGCCCAACGGGAGACCGGCGGCATCCTGCAGATCGGCCACCAGCGCCGGTCCAACCCCCGCTACCTCCATGCCCGCGACCAGGTGTTCTACGGCAACGAGCTGCTCGGCCGCGTCACCCACGTCAACGCCCAGTGGAACCGCGCCGTCGCCGGCATGATCGGCTACCCCCAGAACGCGGTCCTCGATGCCGCCACCTTGCAGAAGCACGGCTACGAGTCGATGGAGCAGTTCATGAACTGGCGCTGGTTCAAGAAGTTCGGCGGCGGTCCCATCTCCGATCTCGGCGCCCACCAGATCGATATGTTCAACTGGTTCTTCAAGACCACGCCCAAGTCGCTGATCGCTTCCGGCGGCGTCGATTATTACGACTCCTACGAGCACAACGACAACGTCATGGCGATCTACGAGTATGAGCTGGCCGACGGCAACATCGCCCGCGCCTACTACCAGGTGCTCACCACCACCAGCTCGCAGGGCTTCTACGAAAAGTTCATGGGTGAGGACGCCGCACTGGTGATCTCGGAAAGCCCCGGCTACAATCAGGTCTGGCGCGAAGCCCGGGTGCAGGAGTCATGGGACCACCTCACCCAGGGCGACTCGCCGACGTTGCTGCGCCCGGCCGGCACCATCCACCACAAGTTCTGGCAGCAGCCGCGGCCTTGGACCCAGCCGACCCCCTGGCTCGACACCCAGGGCGTGATCGATGTCCGTGAGTCCGAGCCGCCGGGCCACTTCGAACTGCCGGTTTCGATGAACGTGCCGTATCACCAGCCGCACCTGCAGAACTTCTTCGAGGCGGTCAGGAAGAACGATCCCTCGTCGCTCAATTGCACGGTCCAACAGGCGTTCGAATGCTGCGTGATCACCCTGGCCTGCAACGAGGCCATTGAAACCGGTCGCAAGATCGAGTTCACCAAGGAGGACTTCACCGCCTGAACCGGCCGCTGCCACACCACCTCAGATTCAATTCAGGCGGCTCCAACATCCCCGCTGGATCCCGCCTCCCTGACAAACAAACCATGAAACTCGACAGAGCCATTCTTCGCCACGGCGGCCGCACGGCCGCCACCGCCATTGCCATCCTCGGACTTGCCGCCTGCGGCGGTGAACAGGGGGCCAGCGACCCGGGCGCCGCCGCCACCGCCGGCGGTGAGGA
>SKLO01000630.1 GCA_007123195.1 Verrucomicrobiales bacterium
CGCAACGACCGTAGGTTGAATTGCTGCAATTCGACCGGGGGGCGCGCCGCTCGTCCCCTGCGCCCTCTTCCCTCACGGCTTCTCTTGCCCCCGGCGAATGAAACCGCCACGTGGTCCCGGCCCCGGCCCGCGCACACCTCCCACAGCAGGTCGAATTGCGCCAATTCAACCTACGGGGCTGCCGCCCAGCCGCGGCAACATGGTCGTGCCAATGACTTCCCCCCCTCTCAGCACACCAACACCCTCGCCTCACCACCGCCGCGCGAACGCAACGACCGTAGGTTGAATTGCTGCAATTCGACCGGGGGGCGCGCCGCTCGTTCCCTGCGCCATCTTCCCTCACGGGTTCTCTTGCCCCCGGCGAATGAAACCGCCACGTGGTCCCGGCCCCGGAACCTGCGCTCGCGCCTCCCTCAAGCGGGCATTCGCCGCCGGCTTGCGGACCCGCTGCCCGTTCAAAACAGGATGATCGGCGGCGGCACGATCCGCACTCTGGTATCGGGCAGCGGATTGCCCTCCTCCTCCGCAATCGACACCACCTGGTCATCTTCAAAGGTGACCTTGAGGCTGCCGGTCTGCACCCGCAGAAACACGGTCGTGTTGTAAAGCCTCCCGTCGGCCCCGCGCACCGTCTGCACCTGCGGCACCCGCTCGAACACCGCATACTCCAACACGTCACGCCGGCCTTCCGCCGTCAGCTCGGAGGTCTTGCGGGTCGGCGCTCCGAGCGAGGCCTGCACCTCGCCGACGGTCATTCCGAGCGCCACCTGGTTCCTGGCAATCAGGTCAGCGACCAGTTGATGGCGCTCGAACATCGCCTTGAGATTGTCGAACAGCTCCGGATCGGGCGCCTTGAGCTGCTCCATCTTCAGCCAGCCCGCCACATCGGCGTGGACCGCCCGGCCGCGAATCCGCACGGCGTGCTCGCTCAACGCCGCCACCCGCACCCGGGTGCCGGCGCGAATCAATCCGACCCGGCGACTGAACCCGGAGTCGGCAAACACCACCGCGTCCTCCGCCAGTTCCAATTCCAGCGGTGGGTCCAGCAAATCCTCCACCACCATCACCCCCGGTTCCTGCGGCAGGCTGGAGCGGTTCAGCCAATCAAGCCCCCCTCCCCCACCGGTCCTGGTGCCTCCGCCGATCTCGAATTCCTGCCCGCCCGCCGCCACCGGGAGCACCAACACCGATGCCAGCGCCAACGCCAGCCCGATCATCGCCGGCCTCCCCCTCGACGGCCCCGCTCCGGCGGGAGCATCATCCCGTATCGCCTGCGGCCGTGGGGTCATCGTCCTTGGCGACCGCACATGGGCGGGACGACGGGCACCGCGGGTTGTGCTGGCCTGTTTCATGATTGGAGCAAGTGGCTGTGGGGTGGGACCGGCTCGATTACGCCGGCTTGGGGCATGGCGGATCGTCATCGGGTCCCGGTCCATAACCTCGGCCATGGCATCCGCTGCGGCCCGCCGGTCGGACCCAAATGCCGCCGTGGACGCAACCGAGGCGTTGAATGAAAGGGAACCACGGAACTATAGACCCGGTTGCGCCGGCGGTCATTCGAAGTTTCTTTGCCAGCCCGACAATCCTGCTCATGCCCGATCACGCCACCGCCTCTTCCGCGCCCGCGCCCACCCTGTCCTCGAAGCTCTTCGCCGCCGCCCGCGAGGTGATTCCCGGAGGCGTCAACTCGCCCGTGCGCGCCTTCCGCAATGTCGGCGGCGAACCGTTTTTCGCCCGCCGCGCCAAGGGCTGCCGGGTCTGGGACGTCGACGGGCGCGACTACATCGACTACATCGGCACCTGGGGCCCGGCCATCCTCGGCCACGCCCCCACCGCCCTGACCAACGCCCTGCACGAGGCCGCCAAGGACGGCGTCAGCTTCGGCATTCCGAACCCATACGAGGTCGAGATGGCGCGCCTGATCGTCGATTGGGTGCCGTCGGTGGAGAAGGTCCGCATGGTCAACAGCGGCACCGAGGCCACCATGTCGGCGATCCGTCTGGCGCGCGGCTGCACCGGACGCGACAAGGTGGTCAAGTTCGAGGGTTGTTACCACGGTCACGTCGATGGCCTGCTGGTGGCGGCCGGCAGCGGCGCCCTGACCCACGGCCGGCCCGACAGCGCCGGCGTGCCCGCCAGCTATTCCCAGGAGACCATCGTGCTGCCGTTCAACGATGTCGCCGCCCTCGAGGAGTTGTTTGCCAGCCTCGGCGGGCAAATCGCCGCCGTGATCCTCGAACCGCACCCGGCCAACGCCGGCCTCATCCTGCCCCTGCCCGGCTACCTGCAGCGACTGCGGGAACTGACCCGCGACCACGGCAGCCTGCTGATCTTCGACGAGGTGATGACCGGGTTCCGGGTCGCCCGCGGCGGCGTCCAGGAGCTGACCGGCGTGATCCCGGACCTGACCGCCATGGGCAAGGTCATCGGCGGCGGCCTGCCGGTCGGGGCGTTTGGCGGCCGCGCCGACCTGATGGACCAGCTGGCACCCGACGGCCCGGTCTACCAGGCCGGCACCCTGTCCGGCAACCCGCTGGCCATGGTCGCCGGCCTGACCCAGCTCAGGGAACTCGAACGCCAGCACGGCTTCGAGGTGCTTGAGGCCAAGGGCGCCCACTTCGAGGCCGGGGTCAGGAAATTGCTCGACGAACTGTCGCTCGGCTACACCTTCCACCGCTGCGGCAGCCTGTTCTGCCTGTTCTTCACCGAACAACCGGTGCACAACCTGCAGGACGCCCAGAGCGCCGATACCGAGCACTTCCGCCAATTCTTCCATCGCGCGCTCGATCGCGGGGTCTATTTCGCGCCCTCGCCCTACGAGACCGGATTCATCTCGATGGCCCACGACCAGAGCGACCTCGACCGCACGCTCGAAGTCATGGCGGAAGCCCTGCCGAGGTGAGCCCAAGCCCAAGCCCCGGGTCCGGCCCGCCCGCGCGCCAGCCCAGGCCACACTGAACCCGATCGGTCCCGCCGTCGCCACCCCGGTCAGTCACGGAACAGGGGCAACAGTCCGCGCGCCCCCTCGACCCCGCCCTCCAGCATCCTGCCCGGCAGGTCCTTGATCGTTTCGTCGTCGAGCAGTTCGCGCCCGGAATCGAGCAACCCCCGCCCCACGCCCGGTGCCTGCCTCACCGCGTCGCCAAGCCCGTCCGTGATGCCGCGGCCCACGTCGGTCACGCCCTCGATCACCTCGCCGGTGGCCGCCGCCAACAGCCGCGCGCTGAGATCCTCGCGCGGGGCCTCCACCGGTCCCGTCAGCCGCATGGTGGTCCAGACAAAACCCGCGCTGGCCGGCGAATCACGCCGCTCGGTGAACACCCGCCTCTCCGCTCCGGGAATCCAGCGCAAGGTCTCCGGCGCCACCCCGACATCAAACACCCCCACCAGATGATCGTCCTCGATCACCAGCGCCCCTTCCAACCTGAGCAGTCCGGCCGATTCCATCACCACCTTCTCCACCGTCAACACCCCGCCCTGCTCGTGAAACTCCGCCTCGGCGGTGTCCAGGATCAGCCGGCGGAATCGATCGATGCGGGTGTAGCTGGCGATCTGATCCAGCACCGGCAGGCTCTCGAGGATGCCGTCGGCCAGTTGCAACCGCCCCTCCTGGCGCGGCGGCTCGTCGCCGGCGCCCCCTTGAATGTGGCTTTCAAGCTGCACCCGCCCCAGCAAACGCCGCCGCCAGTCGTCCTCGACCACCTCGGCCACGTTCAACTCGCTCACGTTCACCCGCAGGTCGAGTTCGCCATCGGCAGAAATCTCCCCGCGCGCCGTCACCCGGCCGCCAAGGTATTCAAGCTGGGCGTCGTCGATGAACACCGCCCCGCCCGCCAGTCGCGCGGTGTATTCACCCACCTTCATGCGGCGCTCATCGTCCTCGTCCCCAGTCAGCGGACGCATCACCAACTCACCGCCGCGCCCGGTCAGGCGCACAGTGGCGGCGTCCAGATTCGGCCGCATCATCACCCGCGAGTCCCGCAGCCACAATTCCTGAACCTCATCGACCACGTCGAGGCTGAATTGATCCACCCGCACCTCGCCAATCTCCGCGCGCTGGGGCATTCGCGCCGCCAGCCAGGCCGGAGGCCCGTCCCGGTCCGCTGCGGAATCAGCCGACGGGCGCCGCGCCGGGTCCAGACGCTCGTCGCCGACCCGCACCTGCAGCCGGTCCATCTCGATGCGCTGGATGTCCCAGACCCCGCGGCGAACGCCGCCCCAGTCCAAATCCAGCCGCAGGCGGTCGGCCGCCACCCGCTCAAACGTCGCCTCGGGATACCCCCGCAGCTCCACCTCATCCAGATAAAACGACGACCCCACCCGGGTGAGATTGCCCAACACCACCTCCGAGTGGGTCAGCTTGCCCAGCTCGCGCACCAGCAAGTGCTCGAAATCCTCGCTCCCCAGATAACGGTCGAGCCACGCCCGGAATCCGAGCACCGCCACGCCCGAGGCCACCACCAGCCCGATCACCAGCGCCACCGCCAGACGGACCAGCAGCGGGCGGGCGCCCCGGCGTCGGGAGCGGGTTCGATTGCGGGGGCGTCGCCTTCTGCTCATGGATCGGATGACATTCGGACCGGAGGACCGGCCGCCGCCGGCAAACCAGCCCGCCAGGGCTGCCGGAACGGCCTCTCCTTGGAACCAACCCTAGCGCGCCCCGCTGGTCTCGCATCCGTTTTCCACCTGGTCCCCGCAATCGCGGTTTTTTTTCAGTGGCGCACCCGCGCCCCCAACGGCACGGTCGATACCGTGCTGGAACTCCGCTCGATCACCCACACACTGTCGCGCGACGGTGATGACCTCGATTTGATCCATCGCGCCACCGTGCGCGTGCCACCGGGTCACTTCATGGCCATCGTCGGTCCTTCCGGATGCGGCAAGACCACCTTGCTCAAGCTCATCGCCGGGCTGATGCACGAAACCGATGGCGACATCTTCTGGCAGGGGCGCAACCTGGCCGAGGACGGCGACCTCGAACCGCAGGAACTCGGCTACGTGCCGCAGTTCAGCATCGCCTACGACCACCTCACCGTCGAGGAGAGCATCGACTGCACGGTGCGCCTGCGACTGGCGGCCGAGCCGGACCTCGACATGGAGGAAATCGCCGACTCGGTGATGGAACAAACCGGCTTGTCGGACATCCGCGACCGCCGGGTCCAGGTCCTGTCCGGCGGCCAGAAACGCCGGCTCGGACTGGCCATGGAACTGGTCTGCAACCCCACCCTGCTGCTCTGCGACGAGGTCACCAGCGGCCTCGACCCCAAGTCGGAACGCGAAATCACCGAGGTGCTCCACGCCCTGTCCCGGTCCAATCCGAACCGGGTGGTGGTCAACGTCACCCACAGCCTCGGCAACCTCGACCTCTTCGACTCGGTGCTGGTGATGTACGAAGGCCGGGTCGCCTACCACGGGCCACCACGCGCCCTGGCACACTATTTCTCCGTGGAAACCACCGAGGAGGTCTACCCCCGCCTGGCCAGCCGCCCGGCCGACAACTGGTTCGCGTCGTGGGACAAGAACCGCGACACCTACTACGAGGCGTTCGGGTTCACCAAGGACGGGGAATTGGTCGGCACCAGCAGCGGCAAACCGACCCGTCCAGACGCCAAAACGACCACCGCCAGGACCGACTCCGGCGACCCCGCCGACATGGGCACCAGCGGCGAACCCAGGCGCGAATCCCTGCGACCGGGCGACGCCACGCCCGACGGCACCAACAACCCCGAGGCCGACCGTGGCGACGCAATCGACGACGGCCGCCCGCCCGGGAAAAACCGGTCCAGCGACTCCAAGCACGACCCGGACGGCCCCGAGGACGAGCACGACCTCGACGACCTGCCCGCCAGTCCCGGGCTGTTCACCCAGGTCGGCGTGCTGCTGGGCCGGCGCTGGACCATCTTCCGCCGCGACCGCACCCAGGTGATCCTGCACCTGGCGATGTTGCTGGGCTTCCCGGTGCTGGTGGTGATCTTCGCGCTCGACGGCATCGAGCCGTTGAAAGCCCTGTCCGCGCGCGCCGACGACAACCTCATCGTCGAACAGCAGCGCCGGTTTGAACAACTGCTCGAGCAAATCAAGGTCGGCGGCCTGGTGTCCGGCCTGATCATGTTCCAGGTGATCCTGCTCACCCTGATGGGATCGAACAACTCGGCCCGCGAGATCGCCGCCGAACGGCTGATCCTCGAGAAGGAAAAGCTCGGCGGCCTGCGCCCGATGGCCTACGTGCTCAGCAAGATCGCCTTCCTCACCCCGCTGGTGCTGCTGCAGGCGGTGTGGATGACCATGTTCGTCGACGTGATCTGCGGCGGCCTGCCCGGCCCGCTGGGGCTGCGACTCATGCTGCTGGTGCTGGTCACCGGCGCCATGACCGCCATCTGCCTCGGCATCTCGGCCATCATGCGCACCCCGGAACAGGCCACCCTGCTGTCGATTTATCTGGTCGGCTTCCAACTGCCGCTGTCCGGTGCCGTGCTGGCCCTGCCCGGCACCGTCGAAAGCGTGGTCCAACCTTTCATCGCCGCCTTCTGGTCGTGGTCGGGCGCCCTGACCAGCATGCGCACCTCCGATGGCCAGTTCTACGACGCGGTCAAACAGGTCACCGACACCACCCTGGTGGAACCCAACACCGCCGTGTTCCTGCTGTCGGCGCACATTGTCGTCGGCGTGCTGCTCGCGTGGCTCGGCGCCCGCCGCGCCCAATGGGATTGACCGCCGCGCGCCGTTCCGCTTGAACGAACCCTGGGGCCGCGACGCCGCGCCCCGGATCAGCCGCCCGCGATCCGTCCGGCTCCGGCATACACGTTGAACCTGTTGCCGCGCAGGAACCCGATCAGGGTCTGGCCGGAGCGACGGGCGAAATCGATCGCCAGACTGCTCGGCGCCGACACCGCCGCCACCACCGGCACCCCGGCGGCCAGCGCCTTTTGCATGATCTCAAATGACACCCGTCCGCTGACCATCAGGATCAGACCGGCAGCCGGCAGCGCGTCGTCAAGGACCAGCCGCCCCAACAGCTTGTCGACCGCGTTGTGCCGGCCAACGTCCTCCCGCAGATGCACCAACCGCCCGGCAGCCTCGAACAAGGCGGCGCCATGCAGACCGCCGGTTCGTTCAAACACCACCTGCCCGCGCCGCAACACCGCCGGCAGCCGCGCCAGCACCGCCGGATCCACCCGCTGCTGATCATCCACCGCCAGTGGCGGCATCGCGCGCATCACCGCGTCGATGGTCGCCTTGCCGCAGATGCCGCAGCTCGAGGCGGCGAACACATGCCTCGTCAACGCCTCCAGATCGACCCCGGTCCGCGCCAGGATGACGTCGACCACCGCCCCGTCGTCAGGCGCCAGCATGATCTGATTGTCCATCGCCTCCGCGCCACGGGTCCGGCGCGCGTCCCGGTGACTCGGGCAGGTGGACACCTCAAACAGGTCGGCCCGACACCGGACCACCCCCTCGCTGATGAGAAAGCCGGCCGCCAGCTCTTCGTCATCCCCGGGCGTGCGCATGACCACCGCGATCGATCGACCGTTGATTCGGATTTCCAGCGGGCTCTCCACCACCACTTCATCATCGACCTCGGGTCCGCCAACCGGCTGGCCGCCGGCTTCCGCATCCTGCCCGCTGCCGGGCCGCCAGCGTTGCACCGGGGCGATGGCGGTCCCCTGCAGGCGGCGCCAGTCTTCGGGCGAATTGAGGTTGACCAGGCGCATCGCCGCCGCGGCATCATCAACAACCACGCGCCGCATCAGGCCGGCACGCTCGGCTTCGGCCAGTAGATCCTGCCAGCGGTAGTTCCCGGCCGCGACCCACCGCTCGATCAACCCCGCCATGCCGGCGGGGTAACAGGCCACCAATGGCTGGTAGCGACCATCGTTCCACAACACCGCCCCGCGATCGTGGTCGTGCCCGTGGCCACACGCCGACAACAATTCCGCCCGCAACCAGCCGGCGTCCAGCCGCGGCATGTCGACCGGCAACACCAGCAGCGGGTGACCCGGTGCCAGCCCGCGGATGACCGGCAGCAACGCCTGCATCGGATGCCCGCACCCGGGTTGATCCTCGGCCAGTGTCCAGCCGTCCGGCAGCGGCCGCATCTCCGCCTGGTCCGGTCGCCGCAGCAGCCAACACCGCTGCGGGTTCAAGGCCCCGATCGTGGCCGCCTGATGACGCCACAACGGCTGCCCGCCCCAGTCGAGCCACGCCTTGTCCACCCCACCCATCCGGCGCGAGCGCCCGCCAGCCAGCAGCGCCGCCTCACCGTGCCACCCGGCCGCCTGCCGCGTCACGACCGCAGCCGCCGTGCCCACAGTGGCGGGCGGTGTTGAATGTGCTTCCTTCATGGCGTCGGCAGCCGCAGCGGTCACCATCACGACAGGCAGCCGTCGCCGTCCACCCGCAGCCGTCCGTTGCTGCGCACCTTCGCCCGCAACCCCCCGCGACCGACCAACAGCGCCTCGGCTCCCGGGGCAAAGGCCTCGTCCATCCACAGGCACGGCTTCGCCTCTTCGATGCCCTCGAACTCCACCCCCTGAAGCACGAACCGCCGCCCGATGAGGTCGTTCAACTCCGCTCCACTGACCACCACGTTGCGCCGCAGCACTCCGGGCTCGTGCGCCCACACCTCGAGAATTCCGCAGATCGTCATGAACACCTCCAGCGAAAACAAGGTCACCTGCCCCTTGTAGTCCGGCTTGTAATCAAAAAACCGATCCCCCACCAGACCGCTTCCGGCCACGCATTCGACCTCCTGCACGGACACCGTCTCGTGGTCCAGCGAGCCCTTGCCGTATCGGCCGAAGAAGTTATGACCGGGCGAGATGTAAAGGTAATGCACCGTCGCCGCCAGGTCGATCAAGCCCCCGCTGTCGCGGCTCTCGGGTTGAGCGTTTTCACCGGGCCCGGGCGCCGGCCGTGGTTGCTTGGGTTCGATATCCATGGATTCAAAGCGCGGCCACCGTGTGCCGGGAACCGACCCGCCGACTGCAGTCCAAGGTCGCCCGATCCGACCCACTTTCAACTGGCAGCCGGGCTCTTTCCTTACTAGTTTCGACCTGTGCCGGACTCCCGATCCACCCCCTCCAGGCCAGCCACTCCGCCGGCCGACAGCAACCCGGTCGAGGCGGCGGGCGAAGCCCTGCGCGGACTGGTGGAGCGGGTCGCATTCCACAATCCTGACAACGGGTTCTCGGTGCTGCGCGTCCGGGTCGAAGGCCGTCGTGAACCGGCCACCGTCATCGGCACCGTGCCGTCGGTGCATCCCGGCGAGCATGTCGAGGCCAGCGGCCGCTGGATCCGCCACCCCCAGCACGGCCACCAGTTTGAAACCACCCTGGTGCGGGTCATCCCGCCGCAGAGCCTGGAGGCAATCGAGCGCTACCTCGCCAGCGGGTTGATCGACGGCATCGGCCCGGTCTACGCCGGCAAGCTGGTCGGAAAATTCGGCGCCGAGGTGCTCGAGATCATCGCCCACGAGTCGAAGCGGCTGGAGGAGGTGCCGGGCGTGGGGCCGAAGCGGCGCAAGGAGATCCGCGACTCCTACCTCCGGAAGCAGGCCCTCCACGGCATCATGGTGTTCCTCCACCAGCACGGCATCAGCACCAGCCGCGCGGTGCGGATCTACAACACCTACGGCGAGGAGTCACTCGAACTGCTGCGCCGCAATCCCTACCAACTGGCCGAGGACATCAGCGGCATCGGCTTCGCCACCGCCGACCAGATCGCCAACCAGCTCGGCATCGAACCGCAGGCCCCGCAGCGACTGCGGGCCGCCTTGATGCACGTCCTCAACTCCGCCGCCGACCGCGGCCACGTCTACCTGCCGCGCAACGAGCTGCTGGCCCAAACCCGGGAGCTGACCAGCTCCCTCGACCCGCAACTGACGCCGGCACTGGCCGAGCTGCTGACCTGCCGCCAGGTGGTGATCGAGCCGGACCCCGCGCACACCGGATCCGGCGGCCCCGACCCGGCCGAGCGGCCCAGCGACCGCATCTACCCGCCGCGGCTGATGCAGGCCGAGCGCGACATTGCCGCCACCATGCGACGGCTCGGTCACGCCGCCGCACGCTACCCGGACATCCAGGTGGACAAGGCCCTCGCCTGGGTCCAGCAACAAACCGGCAAGACCCTGTCCGAAGGCCAGGCAGCCGCGGTCCGCGCCGCGCTCGAACGCCGTGCCCTGATCATCACCGGCGGTCCCGGCACCGGCAAGACCACGGTGCTCAACAGCATCCTCAGGATCCTCGAAGCCAAGGGCGTCGACCCCGTATTGGCCGCCCCCACCGGACGCGCCGCCCGCCGGCTGGAGGAAACCACCGGCCACCGCGCCGTCACCCTGCACCGGTTGCTCGAATTCCAACCCGCCGCCGGCTTCGGCCGCCACCGCGACCGCCCACTCAAAGGCTCGCTGTTCATCGTCGACGAGGTGTCGATGGTCGACACCGAACTGCTCGGGCACCTGGTGCGGGCACTTCCGGCCGGCGCCCACCTGCTGTTGGTTGGCGACGCCGACCAGCTGCCATCGGTGGGTCCCGGCACCGTATTGGCCGACCTGCTGGCCTCGGCCGCGGTGCCGGTTGTGCGCCTGACCGAGGTCTACAGGCAGGCCGCCCGCAGCTGGATCGTGCGCGCCGCCCACGCGATCCAAAGCGGACGCTTGCCCGAATTCCCGGAATCGGGCGCCGAGGCCGACTGCTTTTTCATCGAGCGCAGCGAACCGGAGGCCATCGTCGAGGCCCTGCGCAAGGTGGTCACCGACCGCCTGCCGGCCCATTTCGGGCTCGATCCGCGGCACGACATCCAGTTGCTGACCCCGATGCACCGCGGGTCTCTAGGGGCCATCGAGCTGAACCGCAGGCTGCAGGACTGGCTGAATCCGCCACGGCCAGAAGCCGGTGAAATCGAGCGCGGGCCGCATCGTTTCCGACCCGGCGACCGGGTCATGCAGACACGCAACAATTACGACCTCGACTTGTCCAACGGCGACATCGGCTTCATCACCGACCTGCGCACCGAGCCGCTGGAGCTGCGGGTGCGGTTTGACGGCGGCCGATTGCTCACCATCGAACCGGACTCGTTGGACGATCTGCAGCCCGCCTACGCCATCACCATCCACAAGTCCCAGGGCTCGGAATTCCCGGCCGTGGTGATGCCGGTCCACCAGCAGCACTACGTGATGCTCCAGCGCAACCTGCTCTACACCGGCCTGACCCGCGGCCGCCGGGTGGTCGTGCTGGTCGGCACCCGCGAAGCCCTGCAGCTGGCGGTGCGCCGCGCCGAGGCGTCCCACCGCCATACCGGCCTCGCCGACCGCCTCCGCTGACCGGTGCGCCCGGGCCCGGCACCTGGCTCACACCGTCATGATTTCCTTCTCCTTGCCCTCGAGCGCGGCGTCAATCATCCCGGTGTGCTTGTCGGTCAACTCCTGCACCGTCTTCTCCTCCCGCCGCAGGTCGTCCTCGGTGATGGCGCCCTCCTTCTGCAGCTTCTTCAGGCCTTCGATGCCGTCGCGGCGGCAGGCCCGGACCCGCACCTTGGCGTCCTCGGCGTAGGTCTTAACCACCTTGACCAGATCGCGCCGCCGCTCCTCCGACAACTCGGGAATCGGCAGCCGGATCATCTTGCCGTCAGCCGCCGGGTTGATGCCGAGCTTCGACTCCCGCAGCCCGCGCTCGATGTCGCGCGTGGTCGAGGCGTCGAACGGCTGCACCGCCAGCAAACGCGGCTCCGGGGTGGTGATCATCGCCAGCTGCTTGAGCTTCATGGTCGACCCGTAGGCATGCACGTGGATGTCGATGTTCTCCACCAGCGCCGGGGTGGCCTTGCCGGTTCGGACCGCGGCGAACTCATGGTCCATATACTCCACGGACTTGGCCATGGCTTCCTCGGTTTCCAGCAGAATGGTGTCTATGTCCATGGGTATCAGGGATGGGGGTGGTCGGTTCGGACGCCGGCCGGGCGATGGTGCCGGCCCGGTGACGGTGGCGCATTGTAGCAGCAGGTCAATCGGTCAGTCGACGGCGTCGCGGGTGACCAGCGTGCCCACCGGTTCGCCCGCAAGCGCCTTGCGGATGTTGTCAGGCTCGGTCATGTTGAAGACCACGATCGGCATGTCGTTCTCCATGCACAGGCTGAACGCGGTGGCGTCCATCACCTTGAGCTGACGGGTCAGGGCCTCGTGAAAGGTCAGGGTGTCGTAGCGCGTCGCGTCCGGGTTCTGGGCCGGGTCGGAATCATAAACACCGTCGACCTTGGTCGCCTTCAATACGGCGTCGGCCGCGATCTCGCTGGCGCGCAGCGCGGCGGTGGTGTCGGTGGAAAAGAACGGGTTGCCGGTCCCGGCGGCAAAGATCACCACCCGCCCCAGCTCAAGATGACGGATCGCCACCCGGCGGATGAACGGCTCGGCCACGTTCTTCATCTCGATCGCCGACTGCACCCGGGTCGGCACGTCGAGCGCCTCAAGCATGCTCTGCAGCGCCAAACTGTTCATCACCGTCGCCAGCATGCCCATGTAATCGGCCGTCGCCCGCTCCATGCCGCGGTTGCTGGCGGCGGCACCACGCCAGAAATTGCCGCCGCCCACCACCAGCGCGATCTCCAGCCCGGCCTGGTGGGCCTGCTTGATCTGGCCGGCCATGGCCTCGACGATCTCCGGTGAGATGTTGTCCTGGCTGCCATTGGAACGCAGCGCCTCGCCGCTCAGCTTCAATACCACCCGCTGAAAATCACGACGCGCCTGTCCAATCATAGAGGCTCCATGAAACAACAGACCGGGCACCCTGCCAACCAAAAAAAACCGCCGCACCATGGACAGCCCGCCTCACCGGCCTGGAACCGGCCCACCCGCCCGGCGGGCCTTGGTGTCCGCAGCGACCGGTTGAAGCACTGCGTCAGGAGACAACCGTGCGCGCACGGAC
>SKLO01000652.1 GCA_007123195.1 Verrucomicrobiales bacterium
ACCACCCGGCTGATGCAATGGTAAACGGCCGGTTTGTCCGCTGAACCCTCCCTGCTCGCCGGCCACGCCAGCCATCTGGAACGTCTCATGCCCCATGCTACCACCCCCACCTCCCCCCGCAAGCACAATCATATACAAAGTGTCTGACACTATATAGTCTAGTCGACACCATATAGTCGAAGGCGTCAGGGGACACGCGGGCGGCACACGCGGCACAGAAAGCACGGCGAGGACGGGCAAGAATTGTCGGGTGGTCATGAACCTTGCAGGCTCCGGGCGCCACTTATCCAGCAACCACCACACCCGCCTTCTGATCTTGAACCTGGAACTGCAAACCACCGTCTTTACCCGATCCGCTCCCATCCGTTGCCCTGCGTCCCGGCCAGCGGGAGGGATCCGGACCGCTTGGGTGGCGGTGTGCCTGGGCGCGGCCGCTTCGCTGTCCGGCAACCCGCATCCGGGCGCTGCGGATCCGTTGATCGAGGAGCGACCCGACTTGATCGATGCCTGGCTGCAGTCCCCTTTCGAACCCGCGGGCGGCTACCTTTTTGCCGGCGAGCAGTTTCCGGTCATCCGCTGGTCGCAGCCGCTGCTGGTCGAGCGGTTGTGGGGTCAGCCTGCCCCCGATCCCGAGGTGCGGTGGTTCGACAGCGATGGCCGGGAAATCCAACAACCAGGACCGCCCGGTCGCTATCTGGCAGTGGTTGAGGCCGGGCTGGACGAACGGCGCCAGATGCGGCGGGGGCTGACCTTGTTCCGGTTTTCGCCCGCTGCCAGCGCGTCCGGATCCGGGTCGACAGGAGACCGGTTTCCGATGGAATTGGCACAGGAACCGGCGTTCGGCCTGCGGCCGGAGTTGTGGCAAAGCCAGGCCGGGTTGCTGATTGATTTCACCGAGCGGGCCGCGTTCGATCGACTGCTGCGGCATCCGGAGGGCGCGATTCTGGTGGGCGCGCTGGCGGAGGCCCAGCAGTTGCTGGATGGCGCAACGGTCGCGGAGGAGCGCCAACCGGGGGAGATTGACCCGGCCGCGATCGATCGTGACCACCATCGCAACCTTCGGCGGCGGCTGGACCGACCGTCGGGCCGTGACAAGGACTTCGGGCCGGTTGCCGGCGAGCGGGCGGGCGGGGTCGAGCCTCTCGGGAGGCCAAAGCCCGAACCGGACCCGGCGCCGATCCTGACCGAACATGTTTTGGTCGGCGGTGAACCCGGTGCCGGTGCCGGGCTGGCCGGTGCCCTCGACGCGCTGTTCCGGGAGTGGCTTGAGCACGCGGAGCAACCGTTCACCGCGGCCATTGCCATCGATGGCCGGCTGGTGTTCCACCGCGCCTACGGTGAGCGGCCAGGAGAACCGATCGACCACGACACGGTCTATCCGCTGTTCTCGATCAGCAAGAGCGTCAGTGGCATCCTGACGGGGATGTTCCTCGACGCCGGACGACTGCATCTGGACCGACCGCTGGCCGAAGTGCTGCCGGCCTTGGCCCGGGCCGACGACGGCCAAGGGAACGAGGGACCGCCGCTGACGGTGCGACGCTGCCTGATGCATGTCAGCGGGCTGCACGGTCACAGCGCCTGGGGTGGGCTCGGCAACCCCTGGTTGGACGAGGTGGTGGCGGATGCATTCGCCATCGGCCGCAGCCGGCCGGGCTACGGCTACTCCGGGACCGCGTATGATCTTGTCGGTTTGGCGATGGAACAGGTCACGGGGACCGCTCTACCGACGCTGTTCGAGCAGCACCTGTTCGAGCCCCTGGGGATGCGCGGCGCCCGCGTCGGGGACCCGGGAGCCGGGATTCACCTGCGGGCGATCGATCTGGCCCGGCTGGGGCAATTGATCCTCAACGGCGGCGCCTACGGCGACCATCGGTTGTTCACACCCGCCACCCGCGATGAGCTGCTGCCGCGGTCCTACACGGAATTGTTTCCGGAACTCGAGCTGTCGGCACGGGCCGACTACGGGCTCGGCCTGCGCTGGGCGGACGAGGCGCACCCCGGCGTCGCCGACGATCCGCCCAGCGCGATCGCCCGCGTGCCGAGCGATCGCACCCTCGGCCACGGAGCGCTGTCAGGCAGCGTGTTCCGGGTCGACCTGACGAACCAAATGGTGATCGCGATCGGGCGGTTCGAGGCCGGACCCGACCACGGCATGTTCGTGCGCCGCCTGCTGGCGTTGTTGGCGGACCAAGTCCATTGACTTACTGTTCCGGACCATCCGCCGAAGGCTTGGCGAGAACCAGCGGCTGCTCCTGTCCGGGCATGCGTGCACGCAGACGTTGGCTGGCGCTGAGGCCGTTGACCTCGGGTGCATACATGGCCTCGATCTTGGCCGGAGGCGCGATGACGTCGCCTTCGGCGATGACCCGGGCACTGTAGGTGAGCGAGTAACGACCCTGCCGCCACTGGTTCTGGAAGAACAGGGCGCGGTCGGTCCGCAGCTCGCGGTGGTTGGTGGTCCAGGCGGGCACCCGCCCCGGCGCGCCGGCCGGGCCGGCGGTGTCGAAGTTGGGGTTCACCGCCTCGAAGATCGCCGGCAGGGCGTCATCGAGCGCGACGAACCGTTCCAGGCGGTCGGACTCGAACTGCAATGTCACGACCACCAGGTCACCCACGGTCAGCACCGTGTCGTCGTCGATCGGGACGGTGACGCCGTCGGGCTGCAGCAGTTGGTAGCTGCGTTGCAGGTGGAACCCGTTGCGTTGCTCGGCCAGATCGTGAACCACCGGGCTGGCCTCGACCTCGACCTTGGCGAACAACCTCTGGCCTGCGGGCAGGTCGAATTCAGGCAACCCGCCCTCCAGCGACCATTCCGCGGCCGCGCTGGACAATCCGGCGGCCAGGGTGAGCTCGGTGGCGACCGGGTCGCCGTCGTGGCGGGCGATCACCGTGAGCGGCTCCGCGGGCAGGTCCTCGTGGCGCACCAGATCGCGCATCGCCAGCAGCGTCCAGCCGTTGGCGTAAGTGGAGCCCCAGCCGCGGGCGCCCCGTCGTTGCAGCAATCCGTCCAGTGCGGCGGTGGCCTGCTCCGAGTCGGCATCAAGCCGGAGCCACAGCATCGCCGCCAACGCCTGCTCCACGTTGGGGATCCAATAGCGGAACTCCGCCGCCTGCGCGTCCACTGCTGAAGCCAGCATCGTCCGCACGTCGGCGGCTTCCTGACCGGCTTCCAGCATCGCCAGGCCCAGCCAAAGGCGGGTCACCGGCGGCACTTGGTCGATTTTGTCCAACAAGACGTTGTGGTAACCGACCTCCGCACGTCCCCCCAACGCGAGGGTGTGGAGCGCCATCACTTTGTCCGCCTGCAGCAGCCCCGGTCCTGCCTCGTCGAGTTGCCGCAACTGATCGCTGAGGAAATTCATCAATTGCTGCACAGCGTCATCGGGCACGTTGGCACCCTGCTCACGCGCCAGCAGCAGGGCCAGCCCGGCGTAGGCGCTGCCCCACAGGTCGGCGCCGTCGTTGGCGCTCCAGTAGCCGAAACCGCCGTTCCAAGCCTGCATCCCGAGCAGCCGGTCGACCCCCGTCTGGATCACCTTGGGTGCCTCCGCGGAGCGGGCGGCCAAGGTGGGAAACACCGGTCCCAGGTCGTCGATCGCCAGCCATGGCAGCAGCGATGAGGTGGTTTGTTCGAGACAGCCGTAGGGATAGCCGAGCAGGTATTCCATGCCCTCTGAGGCCTCGAACGCGCGGCTGGTCGACAGCGACACCCGCACCACGCCGTCCCCCTCCAACAGCACCGGATCCAGTTTCAACAGGGCCTGCCGAAGGTCATCGCCGGCCGCCACCGGGCCGAGATGCCGGTCGCGCAGTCGCGGCACCGGGGATCGCACCGGGATGGTGGACACCACATTGTCGACAAAACGCAGCACGGCGTCGTCGCCCTCATTCGCGGGCGCAGGCGCGGCTTCGTCAGCGCCGACGGCTTCGGGGTCGATTTGCACCGACCAGGTCCATCTGGCGTCGCCGAGCCCGACGAAGCGGACATCATACTCGACCGTCCCGCTTGAGCCGTCAGCCACGGTCACGATCCGCTCGAGAGTCGATCCGGCCTCGCCGTCGACCTCGCGGCGCAGACTCTCGACCCGGTGGTCGGTGGCCAGGGTCACCCGCAGCTGGCGTTCGGCGCCGGTGTCGTTGTGCACCACCGCCCGCAGCCGCAGCTGGTCCTCCAGATTGGCGAAGCGCGGCACCACCGGCTCGACCATCAGCGGCTTGCGCACGCGGAAGTGATCGCTGCCCAGGCCGAACCGGTCGGCGCCCTCGAGCGCCACCGCCACGATCTGGTAACGGGTCAGGCTGTCGGGCACAGTGAACGTCGCGACCGCCCGTCCGTCGGCATCAGTGACGGCCGAGCCGACCCACAAGGCGCAGGCGCGGAAGTCTTCGCGCAACCTGGACGGGTCGAGCGCCAGGTCCTCCATGCCGCCGCCGCCGATCACCTCGCCCTTGTTGACCAGGCGCAACGCCTCGGGATCCTCGCCGAGGAAGCCGGGCAGGTTGATCATGCTGGCCACGCCCAGCAGACGACGGTCGTGAAACACATCGTTCGGATCCGGCAAACCGCGCGGCATCAGGCTGAGGATGCCCTCATCGACCGCGAACAACGTCACCTCGGCGCCGGCCACCGGTTGGCCGTCAATGCCGCGCACCTCGGCGAACGCGGTGGCTTCCTGACCCGGCAGCATTTCGTCGCGACCGATACCGGTTTCGACCTGCAGCAGGTGCCGGTCGGACACGACCTCGATTTCGCAAGCCCCGACCCGGAAGGTGGGATCGACCGGCGCATCGGGCATGGCGACCTCCGCACCATCCGCATCCGGCTGCGGAGCCGCAGCTGCATCCGCATCCGCCGCGGCGGCCGCTCCTGGAATCCGGGTCTGGGTGACCGAGATGAACACGTTGGGGGCGTCGCCTTCCTCCAGCGGCACCTCGATCATGCTGTGCTCAGGGGACAGCTCGGTGGTGAAGTGGCGGCGCACACCGGCACGCTCGACGGTCACCAAGGCCGGTCCGGTGAGCGGCGTTTTGACCATCACTCGCGCGGTTTCGCCCGGCTGGTAGCGACGTTGCTCGGGTTCGAGGTCGATGAACCAGCCGTCGTTGACCTGCCAGCCAAACCCGCTGCCGCCGTAGACGAAGCAACTGAAGCGGGTCGACACCGGGCGCCCGCCGGGGTCGGAGGCGGTGACCAAGATTTCGTAGCTGCCGCCTTCGGGAAATTCCAAGCCGATGGTGCCGGTGGCGGGTGCGCCATCGGCGGCCACGAGCGAGACCGGCTGGTCCAGAACCGGCAACCGCGCCATCTGGTGGCGCAGGCGGGTGCCACCGCCGGCGGTGACCTCCCGGACCGGGTTCCAGACCCGGCGGTGGACCTCGACCCGGGCCTCGACGTCGTGTGGCCAAGCTTCCGTGTCGCCCCCCAAGGCGACCGTCTGCAGCTCGACCCGCTCACCCACCCGGGTCAGCCAGGCCGGGCGTTCCACACCCAGGTAGAACGCCGAGCTGTCGACCTGCACCTGCTGGCGTGCGGTGATGGTCTGCTGGTTGATATCGGTCACGGAGGCCTCGAGCAAAAGCTTGCGCGGCGCCAGCACCGCCTCCACCGCCGGCACCTGCACCGTCACGCTGCCGCTGCCGTCGACCTCAAGCTCGGTTTCGCCCCAGCCGACGACCTCGCCGCCGGGATCGTAGCCGTCCTGATCCCACGACCGCCACCGTTGCCAGCCGTGCCACTCATCCTCGCCGAAGTCGCCGAACGCATGGTTCGGATAGTCATCGCTGTGCACCCGGGTGGTGTCGATCGATGCGGTCCAGGCCACGCGCGCCTTAGACAGGGGGCGTCCCATGAAATACCGGCCATCAAAGTCAAACCGCGCCCGGCTACCGTCCTCGATCACCTCGCCCGGCGCGAACTTGACCTCGAAGGTGTTGGGCCGGAATTCCTCGATCTGAAGCTGCGCCCAGCTGCGGCCGGACGAGGCGTCGTCATCCCCGTTGACGCCGGTCAGCACCGCCGCCAGATGGTAACTGCCGAGGTTGCCGGTCGGCAGTTCGACCTCGGTATCGAACGTGCCGAAGGCTCCCAATTCGTGATCCGAGCGATGCACCTCGCGCCCGCGGGGATCGTTCAAGGTGAGCCGCAGTTGTTGTCCGGCCGCGGGCAGTTGCCAGCGTTCCTGATCGTCCATCAACCGTACGATGCCCTTGACGAATGCCGTTTCGCCCGGCCGGTAAAGCGGTCGCTCGGTGAACAGGTGAATCGATGTTTCCGATTCACCGCCCCAACTCACCGGCACCCCGAGCCGCCAGCGCTGGATCTCGTAGGTGCGGTCGTCGCGATCGAACACAAAGCTGTCGCCGCCGTGCCTCGCCAGCACCCAGCGACCGTCCTGCACCGGCAGCGCCACCGCGCCGGAGACGCCGGTCACGCCCTCGGCCACGGTTTGCCCGTTGACCTCGCGCAGCTCGATCTGAACCCCTTCCAGCGGGCGACCGTCGGTGATGGAGAACGCCTGCACCAGGCCGGTGCCCTGGCGGCCGGCCTTGACGTTGAGGCCGAGATCGCTCAGCTGCACCAGCGATTGCGCCACCAGCACCGGCTTTTCGGGATCAATGCCGGCGCGGGTCACCGCTTCGGCGTGAACGAACAGCGCCCCGGCCTCGTCGACGCCGCCGCCCGGCAGATCGTCCCACGAGAACACATGGACATGGCTGCGATCGGGCCGCGGCTCCTCGTTGTCGATCTGCCAATCGGCCACCACCCGGCCTGGCAACTGGTCAAAATCGGCCACCCGGAAGGTGCGGTTCTGTCCCCAGCCGCTGGGGCCGTAGCCGCTGTAGGCCATCAAGGCCTGCGGCACCTGGTCAAACGGCACCGCCTTGACCCGCAGCCGCACGCCCTCGACGTTGGCCATCACCGCGCGGAACTCGCGCTGACCGCGTGACTGCTGGCCGGTGGCGAACGCCGGCAGCGCCAGGTAGCCCGGGTTCGGCTCGAACACCACCTGCTCCTCAAACGCCTCGACCATGCCGAGGCCGTCGCGCCCGACCAGGCCGGGCTCGACCCGCACCTGATAATCCCGGCCGTATTCGAAGTCGCCCCGCGCCAGCAGCCAGCGGCCTTCGCGCTCGACCTTCAGGTTGGCCGGCGCTGGTTCCACCGACACCGCCGCCGCCACTTCGTCGTCGCCAATCTCAGGCGCCAGATCCTTGGACATCAGCAAGCGCACCCGCGGTTGCAGATCGAACGGATTGGACGCATGGGTCTGGGCCACCTCGAGGTGGGTGATCGATCCCAGCACCACTTCGACGCGCTCGGCCAGGCGCGGCCCGCCGACGGCGGCCACCATGCGTTCGGACAGCTGCAAGCGCCAGTCGGCCCCCACCGGCAGCGGCTCATCGACCGTGATCACCACCGCATTCAGGCGGACTTCGTCCGCGGCGGGACGATCGATGTCCGACCCGGTTCCGGCAAAGCGCTCGGCCATCGTGGCCTGCGGCTCGGCGTAGTCCGGCCAATGGTCACCGCTGGCGTGACTGACCCGGGCCGGCACCAACTGGCGGTCGGCGCTGATGAAGGCAATGTGACGCGCGATCGAGTCGGGGTCGACCTCGTGGTTGAACTGGATGAAAAACTCCGGCTCGCGATGGGCGTGGTGGACGTTGATCCAGCGCGGCCAGCGATCGGCCACCAGCAGGCCCTCGCCCGTCACCGCACCGAGATCGAGGGTTGGCAGCGGCTCACCGGCCAGCGTGCGCAGGCCTTCGGCCAGATGGAAATGGTAGTCCGCGCCGGCGGCCGGCAGTTCGCCGGGAACCCAAATCCCGCTGCGGCTGCTGCGCCATTCAAAGTGTCCCCGCCAGGCCCGCTCGACCGCCACCGAGTCCCCCTGCCAGACCGGCTTGACCACCACCGGCGAGGTCTCGGCCACGGTGCCGATCACCTCATCCGCCACCATTGGCTCGGCGAACCGGATCTCCAGGTGATGCTCGGGTTGCCACTGCGGCCCTCCGAGGATCAACTCGGCCGGCGGGGTGGTTTCGGCGGGATCCGGCGCCACGGCCGCTGCCTCCGGGTCCGCCGCCGCGGTCGCCGTCGACCATGGCAGTCCCGGTGGATGCGGACTGGTGATCGCCGCCCAGCAGGTGAGGGTCAACACGGCTGCCGCCAGAGCGGCAGCGTTCCGGGGAACGGATTGGATTTGCATGGATGGCAAGGAGCGTAATGGCACGCTGCCCGCCGCACCCGGCACCGGAGGGGCATCGGCCCGCCGGCCTTCGTCCGCCGGAATCACCGCCGCGAGGCGGGGATCGGTGGGACCAGTCAGGCCGAAAGCCGACGCGGCCACCGGCAACCACGGTGGGTCGCGGGAGTCGCAGGCCCATGATGCCAGCAAAGCGCGCCGCCGACCAGCGAAATGATTGTCGAAATCTTGCACACCGGGGAGAATTCCGTGGTATATCGTCCCGCATCTGAGAACACCATGTCGCGACCGACCACTCCCCCCAAGATCGTCGACCAGGCCGAGCCGAGGTATGCCCAGACCCGCAAGAGCCTGATCGAGCGCCTTGGTGACTGGGAGGATCACCGCTCTTGGGACGAGTTCTACCAGACTTACTGGCGACTGATCCACAGCACCGCGGTCAAGGCCGGCCTCAGCCAGGACGAGGCCTTTGATGTGGTCCAGGAAACCATTCTCGGCATCGCCAAACAATCCCGCGAGGGCCGCTACGACCCCTCGCTCGGCTCGTTCAAGGCCTGGCTGTTGAACATCACCCGCTGGCGCATCGGCGACCAGTTCCGCAAGCGCGCCCGCAATCCCGCAACCCCCACCGCCGGACCGGTGACGATCAATGGGGAACCCCCCGGCGCCGATTGGATCGACCGCTTGGAGGATCCGAAGGCCGCGGCGCTGGAACGGCATTGGGAGGCCGAATGGCAGCAAAGCCTCGGCATGGCCGCGATGAAGCGGGTGAAGAACCGGGTGTCCCACCGCCAGTTCCAGATTTACGAATGCCACGTCCTCCAAGGTTGGCCGGTGGCGGAGACGGCGCGCCGGTTGGGCATCAATTCGGCGCAGGTCTACCTTGCCAAGCACCGGGTCGGCGCTTTGGTGAAAAAGGAGATCCGCGCGCTTGAAAACACCCTCCTCTGAACCCCGCAACCTGACCGACCACGCCTCAAGCCGGCGTCCGCCCCTGCGTCCCGAGCGCGCCGACCCGCCGGTGCCCGACTACGAGGTCATGGGCCTGATCGGTGCCGGCGCCTACGGCGAGGTCTGGCTCGCGCGCGGCGTCACCGGCGCCCTGCGCGCGGTCAAGGTCACCTGGCGGGAGGACTTTGAGAGCGACCGCGCCTTCGAGCGCGAGTTCGAGGGCATCCGCCAGTTCGAACCCATCTCGCGCGAGCACCCCGGCCTGGTCGACGTGCTGCACGTCGGTCGCAACGACGAGCGCGGCTTCTACTACCATATCATGGAGCTTGCCGACGACGCCTTCGGCCGCACCGAATTCACCACCCTCGAATACCGGCCGCGCACGCTCAGCTCCGAGATCAGGGCGCGCGGTCACGTCGGCCCGGTCGATTGCTGCCGCTACACCGCCCTGATCGCCGACGCGCTCCACCACCTGCACCGCTACGGCCTGGCCCACCGCGACATCAAGCCGGCCAACGTGATCTTCGTCGACGGCATCTGCAAGCTGGCCGACATCGGCCTGGTGGCCGCCACCGGCCAGCGCACGTTCGTCGGCACCGAGGGCTACGTGCCGCCCGAGGGTCCCGGCACCGAGGCCGCCGACATCTTCAGCCTCGGCAAGCTGCTGTATGAAATCAGCACCGGACGCGACCGCTTTGACTTCCCCTCGCTGCCCGAGGAGTTTTCCACCGCGCGCATGCGCCGGTGGATGCGGCTCAACCGCATCATCTGCAAGGCCTGCGCCGACCAGCCGAAGCAGCGCTACCGCGACGCCCGCCAGATGGCCCTGGCGCTGCAGCGGCTCGAGCAGCGGCTGACCGCAAGGCCCGGCTGCCTGCGCATGGGCTGGCGCACCCTGTGGTGGGCCTTTCTGCTGGCCGCCGGCATCTCGGCATTCCGCCACTGCCAGAGCCTCGAGGTCGAAATCCCCGCCCCCGAACCGCCGCTGGTGGAACCGCTGCCGGAGGCGTGATGATCCGGTCAGACGGACCTTGGAACCCACTGCACCGACTCCCTCGCCGCGTGCTGTGCTTCCACAATTTTTGTCCCAGCTGGGACAAGAATTGTGGACGCGGCGACCTTCCCCACCTCTCCTGGCCCAAGATCGCCCGCACCGACGACGGCACTCCGGTGCTCTTCTACTCTGCCTCATCGCCCGGCAGCGCCACCAATCCATGCCGTCCGCCATCTACCGCGCACCCGCGTTCAAACCGGACGCCAGCACCGGGCAACCCGCCAGCCCGCGCGAAGGGGCGAGTTTTAAATCAACGCGCAACTTCGTCATTCTGATCCGCTTTTCACTCCTCGTGAAGGAGGCCTGGCTTGGGCCGACCCGGTGGAGTGCCTGTTTGATCTGCACGAGGCGCGCTTGGATCAGCTGGCCACCGAACTCCTCGAAACCCTCAAACGCCAGCGCCCCAGCACAGGAACGCCGAAGAAAGAGAAGTCTCTCACCACACTGCCCCGCGACACCCGCCACAGGAATATCATCATGTCGGCAGCGCCAGGACCACCTCCGGGCACTTCGCCCTCAAAGGCCCGTCCCGCGAATACAGTGGGATGCCGCTCGACTGTGCCGCCCATACTTGCGACGCATCGTAAAAGCTGATTTCCCTTGCACATGCGATCTTCGAAACCTGCTGCCAATCGGGTTCATGGATGAAACGTACTCTGCGGTTTTCAAAGCCTTCCAGCCCAAAACCAGCTCATCGATCGTCTAACGACCAGCCCGCATCAATTTCCACGCAACGTTCCCCACTTCATACCGCGCCAAAGCCACGCACTGCCAGTCTCCGTCCCGGGCTTGAAGCTTCAAGGCGGCTTCCCGCAACTCACCCCCGCTGAACAACCAGTCGGCCAGCACCTTGGAATCGACCGCAATCACCGGCGGCCCTCCTCAATTGCATCCCGAATTTCGCCGGCGGACATGAAGCCCTTCATACTGGATCGCATCTCATCGACCAAGAGGTTTGCCTGCGCCCATCGCTCGCGAACCCCGTCTCCGGCGGCGATCCCAGCCACTTCACTCAACTCCGCGATTACTTCCTGATTCACGCTCCGCCGATTCCTCCTCGCGCGTTCCTTCAAGGACTCATGCAGTTCCTCAGGTATGTTCCGTATCGTCAATGTTGGCATGCTAGAATTCTGCCTTCATTCCCCAGGCATTCAACCCCGTCTTCATGAATTTCATGTGAGCAATGGGGCACCAAGACACTGACGAGGCAGCGTTCCGCCTCGTTGAGCAGTAAGTGCCGTCTCAGCGATGGAGTGGCGATTGGCAGCCGTGGCTTCATCGATGAGTTGTTCCAGGCGCGGGCGGGTGTTTGGGCCGAACCGCAGGGACGGCGCGAGGCCGATCCGGGAGGCCGCGCAAACGCCGATGGAGTGCGGATTCGGGCATTGCCGGGAAAGCCCCCCTGTCAGGCGGATCTACTCGCCGATGGACCACCGGTCCCCGGGCCGCTACTCGGCCTCGCCGCCCAGCAGCGCCACCGGCTCGCCGTCGATCGCGAACCGGGCGATGTGGATGCCGTTGCGCAACGGGCGCAGCCCCACCCGGCCGATCCTGCGGCCGGCCTGGTCGGGCACCGCCGTGACCTCGCGACCGTTGATCACAAACGCCAGCCGGTCCCCGCGCCGGGTCGCACTGAATTCAAACGGCATCCCCTCGCGGATGTGGTCGTCGCTGCGGTCAAAAAAACGCGCCTCACCGAACGTGTGCCCCTCCAGAAACAGCCGGCCATCCCGGCCGTCGAAGCCGAACCGGTCGGGACCCAGCTCGAGCGACGCCGCCGTGCCGCCAAGGCGATCGAGCGTCAACCGCCCCTCGACGGTGAAATCGCCGGCCCCCACCGCGCGCCGCGCCAGCGCCTTGACCCTGGCGGAATCACTTTTCAAATATTGGATCCCACCGCTGCGGCGCATCGCCAGCGCCAGCTGCCGGTAGTGGGTCGGCTCGTGCCCCTGGTAGCGGCGGAACACCTTGGCAAAATACTGGCTGGATCCGAACCCGCAGTCGAACGCGATCTCGGTCACGCTCCTGCCTGTCTCGGCCAGCAATCTGCGGCTGCGGCGGATGCGCAACCGGCTGAGATGCACCAGCGGGCTGTCGCCGGTGATGCGGCGGCACAGGGTGCCGAACCTCGAGCGCTTCAAGCCGGCCTCCGCGGCCATGGCTTCCAGCGTCCAGGGTTCATCGCAGGTTTCCTCGAGCCGCCGCAGCCACTCCCGCACCCGCCGCTCGCAGCCGGCCTCACCCGCCACCGACGCCGAACCGCGACCGGTCGTCACCGTTTCGCGGCACCCGGCCGCCAGTCGCACCAGCAGGTGCCACACCGCCGCCCGCACCCCGATGGCCGACAACTCCCCGCCCGCCCCCAGCAGCGCGCGAATTTCGTCCATGGCCCGCCCCCCCTCGCAGCCGAGGGCCACCACCGGCCGCCGATCCTGCCGCGTCAACTCCGCCATCACCGGTCGCACCGTCCTGGCGGTCACCCCCAGCAAAGTCGCCAGGTCCCCGGCGCGCACGCCGCCCGGACCAGGCGCCCGCCCCGGACCGCCGACAGGCAAGCGCGCCTCGGACTCCATGGCCGGGCCTGGCCGCAACCGCAACCGCTCCACCTCCACCGGCACCTCGTCCGAGGCGTCGATGCCGCTGAACACCTGGCCGGGCCACAACCACAACACATCGTCCGGCCGCACCCGCCAGCGCTGCCGGT
>SKLO01000017.1 GCA_007123195.1 Verrucomicrobiales bacterium
ATGACCATGACCATGAGCCTGCCAGCCCGACTGTCGGCACCGGCGCGGCTGGCGCGGCCGGATCCGCAAGCCACGTGCGCGGCAGAGGCTGCTTTTTCACCGGCGGCGTCAATTCGTTCCGCACCCTGCAGCGTTGCCTCGATGAGATCGACACGCTCGTTTACGTGTCCGGGTTCGAGGACCCCGGCCCCGGGCAAGATCCAGGCCAGATCCAGGCCACCCGCGCCATGCTCGATGCGGTGGTGACCGGCCTTGGCAAGCGCCTGATCATCGTGCGCACCAACCTGCGTTGCCATACCGACCGCGTTGCCTCGTGGAACATCGCCCACGGCATCGCCCTCGCCACGGTCGCCAGGCTGCTGCAGGATGAACTTTCCGAGCTTCGTCTGGCCTCCGGTTTTGCCGACGGCAACCTGATCCCATGGGGATCGCACCCGGCGCTCGATGCATGCTGGTCCACCCCCACCCAGGGTTTCCACCATGACGGCGCCTCCGAGACCCGGCTGCAAAAGCTCGCGGCCCTGCTGGAATGGCCGCTCGCCCTGCAGCACCTGCGGGTCTGCACTTGCAACACCGCTGCCGGCGGCCCGCGCGGCAGCTGTTCCAAGGGCTTGCGCACCATGGCGATGCTGGAGTTGCTCGACGCCGACGGCCGGGTGCCAGACCTGCCGGACGCGTTCGATGCCCGGCAACTGCGCGACTTCACCATTCAAAGCTTCGACGAAGTGACGTCCTTTGAGCTGATCGCCGCCGAAGCGCGTCGGCAGGGGCCGGCCAGACTCGCCCTGGCCGAGGCGGCCGAACACGCGCTGGGCCGGCACGGCCTGACCGAACACCAACCCCCGCGCCATCTCGGCCTCGTGCCACCGCCTGTGCTCCGCGTGACGCTGGATTCCTACCAACGGAATGCCGACAGCTGCGACTGGAGCCTGGCGCTGCGTTGGTTGAACGAGGTCCACCTGATCCGCGCCCACTGGGGCTCCGTCGATTTCATCCCCGGGAGGGACGATGTCGCGGACGCGGCCTTCTGCTGGCTGGTTCCGGCCGCCATGCTGCTCGGCGTGGCGCTTGAGTTCGATGCCTCGTTGCCGGTCGATTCGGAGTTGATCGAGCGCGTCCGCATGCACCAGCCGGCGATGACCCGCATGCCACCGATCTCCGGTTCCCGCGTCGCACCCCTCCATGTCATCGCCCGGCCCCCGGCAGCAAAAGCCGTCAGGCGCGACGTCGTGGTCGCGACGGCTTTTTCCGGCGGCCTCGACGGCAGCGCCCTGGCGGTCCTGATCAAGCCGGCGCCGTCGGTCCTGATCTGCCTGCACGGCATCGATGCCGAAAATCAGGGCGAGACACGCCGGGCATTGGTGGAACAGCGCACCTCACGGGCCGCCGCCGCCGTCGCGCCGGGAGTCCCGCTGGTTTTCGTCAACACCAATCTGCGCGCCATCCTCACAGGGAAACTCGGGGTGCGCTGGTCCACGGTGTTCCGCGCCGCCGTCCATGGCGCCGGCCACCTGACGGGATCACACGCCAACGTGTTCGCCATTGCGTCCGACCACGGTCTCAGTCACCTGGTCACCAATCCAAGCCGGGGCGCGGGAAGCCACCCGGTGGTGTTCGAAATGTTCACCAGCTCGCGTGTTCGGCAGGAATACTGGGACCATGGCCACGACCGCACCGCCAGGGTCGCCGCCATCGCCGCCCTGCCAGGCGCGATCTCCAGCCCGTCGGTTTGCGCCGAAGGAGCCAAAGGCAACCTCCAGGGCGACCGGCCCAACTGCGGCCGCTGCGAGAAATGCCTGCGCACCATGGCCAACATCCTGCTCGCCGCGCGCGCCGCCGCGGACGACGGACAGGCGGATTTTTCCACCTTCGCCGAACCTTTTGATCCCGGCCGCCTCGCATCCCTTCCCAGGCTGAGACAAAGCCAGCGCACCTATTGGCTGGACATCCTGACAAGAGTTCAATCGGCCCCCGACCGCAACGCCGACCTCGAACCCGTGGTCACCGACCTGCTGAGGCGCTCGGATCCGGCCCTCGACGGTTCCCGCGACTGGATGAAGGACGAACAGGTGGTGGCCGACCTCCGGCGCCACCCCGCCTACCCGGAGTGGCTGCGCCAACGCGGCCGGGGTCTGGCGGCAGCCGCCTTTGCCGACCAACCCGCGCGCCGCGCCCTCCAGTGGCTGCACCATGTCGACGGCTGGAAACACTTCCGCAAGGCCGCGCTGTCGGCCGTGACCGCCGCCCGCGGACGCGACGGCGTGCGCCGCTGGCTGCGCCGCGCCCGTCTCAGGAAATGGCTCCGCCTGCAACCCTGACCGGCATTCAACCGGTGGATGACCACGGCTCCAATGAAGAAAACTTCCGATTATTCTCACGGCTGGCATATGGCCCCTGCGGGCGCGCACGCACGCATTCCGCCACCGCTGATCGAAAGGATTGACGATGGCTCCAACCCGGCCTGGCGCTACCAGTGGCGGATCCTGCTTGAAGCGCCGGGGCTGGACACCATCGACGTCGGCGGCGCGTGGTTCTCCAGCAATCACCCGATCAAGCCCTTGACCGGAACCGCCAACGCCGCCCTCGTCGGGTCGCTCGCCCCGCTGATGGCGCTCGGCCTGCCGGTGGTCGTCGAGGGCGGCGTGTCACCCGCGCTGCTGCGCAATCTGACCCTGTGGCAATCCGCCTTCGCCGCCTGGTATCCCCCGCTCAGAGTGGTGCCGATCGAGGCGCCACCAGCCCCGGAACCCGCGGCGGATGCCGGCGACGACCAGCGCGGCGACACAATCCTGTTCTCGCTTGGGGTCGACTCATGGTTCAGCGTGCTGCGCCACCACGACAACGATGCCACCCTCGTGTTTATCGACGGCTTTGATCTCACCCTCGACCAGGTCGCCGCCAGGGCCGACCTGCGTTCCGCGGTCCAGGCCGCGGCCGCGGAGATGAACCGTCCTCTGGTGGTACTGCAAAGCAACCTCAGGGACATGCTCGACCGCTGGCTGGATTGGTTCGCGTCGCATGGCACTTTCCTGGGTGCCGCATCCATGCTGCTGGAAGGCTCGGCGGCACGCGTATTCCAACCCTCGAGCGCAAGAACCTTCGAGCCGGATCCGTGGGGCAGCAATCCGTTGACCGACCCGCTGTTCACCACCGAACGGCTGCGGACCATTTACGATGCCGGCGAGCTTCAACGGATGGAGAAGCTGATCTGGCTGCTCGACCAGCCCGTCGCGATGCGCAACCTTCGCGTATGCTGGTCCGGCACCGAGGGCCGCCGCAATTGTGGTCGGTGCTCAAAGTGCCTGCGCACCATGATCGCCATCCACCTGTTCGCCGGCCTGCAACGCGCCCCGCTGTTCCCGTCATCCATCGACCTCGAAGTGCTGGCGAACACCCGGTGGGTGTATGGGTTCGCCCAGGACACGCCCAGACTGCTGCCCGCTGCCGCGGTGCTCGGTGCCGCCGACGACCCGGTCTTCAAGGTGCTCGACCAGCGCCTGCGCGACCTTCGGGTGGAATCCCTGCTCAATGGCGGCACCCCGGGATCCCTCAAGAAGGTGCATGCCGACCAATGGGGCCCGTTGTTGAAAAGGCTGCGGGA
>SKLO01000180.1 GCA_007123195.1 Verrucomicrobiales bacterium
CTCTGGTATTCCAGGGTGCTGTCCTCGAACTCATAGCGCTGGGTCATGGAGAAGCCCCAGTTGTCGCTGAACCGCACGAAGGTGCGGGCGGCCAGCAGGTTGGAGTCCGGGAACAGCGGATTGTCACCGATGTAGAGGTGACCGAGTGACAGCTCGAAGGTGCGCACCGGCATCCAGGTGACATAGGTGTTGAACTCGGTGAAGTTGAACTCCGAATCGCCGATCGGCAGCTGGGTGTCGAGGTTCAGGCGCAGCCACGGCAGCGGATTCCAGAACAGGTCGTTGTAGAGGTTGGACACATTGCGATCGAACTCGGGATCGTCGGCGAACACGTCGACGTAGGTGTTGACCCCGAGCCAATCGAGGGTGCCGAAATCGCGCCGGGTCTGCAACAGGTTGCTGACACCGAGGCGGACGACGTTCCAGGAGCGCAGGTCGTCGATGGCCGTGAACAGGGGCACGTCGATCTGGCGTGCGCGGGAGGAGGGCACCAGCCGGTCGACCCCGCGGAAGCCTTCGACCGGGTCATCGACGTCGAGGTAGGAGTAGTTGACGTAGGGCTGGGCAACGTGGCGCAGGCCGTCGAGACCGAAGGTGCGGTTGCTGACGTTGTCCCAAGTCCGGGTGAGTTTGAACGAGACGTCGAGGCCGGCGTGGAGGATGCTGCGCGAGTCCGATCCGGCCGTCGCGCCGTCATCGAGGTCGCTGTAGAAGGTGCCGCCGCCGCCGACCCGCGGCACGACGTTGAGCCAGTCGGCGAACGTGGTCGGATACAGCAGTTCGTGGTAGGTGTGGAAGCGGGTGAACCCGGGCTCGATCAAACGGCGGCGCAGGTCGAAGAGTTCCTGCTCCACCTCGTCGACGTCCACCAGCGACCGGCGGGTGAGTTCGTCGGCGAGCGCGCGTCGCTCCTCTTTTAGGGTGCCTTCAAGGTTGTTGATGCGCCGGCGGATCCGCTCGGTCTCCAGATCGGACAGGCGTTCCTCGTAGATGCCGACGCTGGTCTCGCCCTGGTAGAACAGCCCGGTGTTGAACAGCGGCTGGCGGGTGACGTCCAGGGCCAGTTCGGGCAGACGCGTGTCGGTGTTGTAGAAGTCGTTCACCTGGAAGCGCCCCAACAGGCTGAGCGTGCCGCGAGGGTCGGTCTTGACGGCGTTGATCAGGTTGTCCGGGGTGCGGTCGAGCCGGGCCTCGTTGAAGAAGAAATCCTCGTAGAAGAATCGGTCGCTGACCCGGTTGATGTCGAAGTCGACGTAGAACGTGCTTTCATCGGGACCGGGCAGGTAGACGCGGTGCTGGAAGTTGATCCGGTAACGGCCCTGGTCGATGTCCTGGCGGGCCTCACTGGTGGAACCCTCCGTGGGTTCGAGGTCGTAGGCGTAGTAGGCGTAGAGGCGACCGAAGTTCGGGTTGCTGCGATGGCGCTGCGACAGGAACTCGACCCCGCCGGCCACGCCCCGCGTGGTGCGCAGGTCGAGCAGGTATTTGGCGAGGGTGTGGTCGCCGTGGAGCACCCCGTATTGGTTCAGCAGGAAGCCGCCCCAGTTCGAGTTGTAGCCCGGGGTGAAGAAGTAACCGACCTCGTCGTCGAGGGGCTGGACAAAGTAGGGCAGGTAGAACACCGGCACGCTGCCGGCGTAGAAGGTGGCGTTGCGCAGCACCACCCGGTCGTCCGGATAAATCGTGATGCGCCGGGCCTTGACCCGGAAATTCGGGTCGGCGAAGTCGTGGGTGGTGAACATGACGTCCTCGCCCTCGAGCACGTCGACCTGCGAGGTGTCGGTCTCGAAGTCGCCGGTGCTGAAATACAGCGGCTCGATGCCGCTGCGCAGGTTGGCTCCCGACAGGCGCTCGGTCTGCAGGTTGTAGGACAAGGTGTCGCCGTAATAGATGTCGCCGCCTTTGATGACCCGGGCGCCCCCGGATGCGACCACCTCGCCGGTGTTGAAGTTGTAGCGGGCGCGGTTGGCGCGGATCTGCACGCCTTCGTAGGAGATCACCACGTCGCCACTGGCGGTGGCCACCCCTGTTTCCGGATCGAACGAGGTCTCAAAGCCCTCGATGTCGATGCTGCTGGCAATCTCGGTGAGAGCGTCGAGCCCGAACTGGGCCTCGGCGTGCCGGCAGACCAGGGATCCTGCCAGCACCACTCCCACGGCGACGAGGTTGGTGATTTTTTTCATGCGAACGGTTCCCGCCATAAAACCCGTCCGGCCTGAAAAAGCAAGCAACGGATGCATGCGGGCGGTCAGGAAGTGAATTTTCCACGACCGCGCCCACCGGCGGCGGGCGGGAAAACCCTTCACCGGTCGTCGGCAGCGGCCTTCCAAACCGCCCATTGGCGGCCGAACACGCTCTGCCGGTGCTCGCAAGCGCCCCAGCCCCCGGCCTTGAGCATTCTTTTCAACTCATTGAACGAGAACGCCCTGCGGGCGGATGTCCGGGCGTCGGCCACGGTCATGGGTTCGCGGTAGCAGGTGGCGGTCAGGAGCCACACTCCCAATGTGGTCAGGCGGCGACGCTGCAGGTCCGCCATCAGGGCCGCCCGCCGGGCCTGGCGACGGCAGGTTTGCAACACCCGCACGGCGTCGCCCTCGCTGAAGTGGTGCAGCGCCAGCGAGCACATGACCAGGTCGGCACGGGGCAGGTCGGCGGCCGGGTCGACCACGTCGGCCCGGCGATATTCGATCTCCGGGTAGCCTTCGCTCCACTGCCGGGCGATCTCCAATGTGGCGGGCTGGAAATCGACCGCGCATACCCGGAGCTGGCGTCCCCTCACCCGGGCCTGGTCGATCAGCCGGCGCGGGATGTCGCCGGACCCGGTACACAGGTCGAGCACGGTCAGGGCCGCCGCATCCGGCGATCCGAGGCGCGGGGCCTGGTCCCACCACGGCGCCATGAAGCGGTCGACGATGGCATGGGCGCCGAACCAGCGGTTGAGGCTGGCAAGGTTGGCGAGGTCCCGGCGCAGTTCGTCGCTGACCGGCTGCGGCCGATCCATCAGTTCGGGTTCGTCGGGATTGAATTCTCGCGCCATGATGAGATGACCGGGCGGCGACGGTTCGGCAGCGGGGTCGATTTGACCGGCGGTTCAACCCGCCGGCATGACCCGCACGATGACCGGCGCCTGCCGGGCCAGCATGGCGTCCGCCACCCGCCTGACATCGGTGGCACTGACAGCTTCGCAACGGTCGGCAAAGCTGCGGTGCCAGTCGATGCCGAACCCGTAGAGTTCATCCAGCGCCACCAGTTGGGCCAGGCCCTCGTTGGTCTGCAGCTGCTGGCGGTGCTTGCTGGTGAGGGTGCGCTTGGCACGCGCCAGTTCCTGGTCCTCGAGCCCGTAGCTGCCGAGTCGCTCGATCTCCTCGCTTAACACGGCCTGGACTTCGTCGACCCGCCCGGGATCTGTGCCCACGTAGAAGTAGAACAATCCGCCTCGCAGGCCGATGAACTGGGTCGCGCCCACGTAGTAGGCCAGACCCATCTCCTCGCGGATGCGGTTGAACAGGCGCGACGCCATGTCGCTGCATGCCTCGTCAATCAGGTCCGCCACCAGACGATCAGGCGAGGCCAGGCCGGGCGCCGGAAATCCGACCACCAA
>SKLO01000226.1 GCA_007123195.1 Verrucomicrobiales bacterium
GACGATCCGAGGCAAGGTCACCGCCGCGGGCCTCACGGGTCGCTACCCGAGCCTCACGGGCCGCGGCCACGCTGGCTTCGTAACTGGCTTCGCGCGCCTCAAGCTCGCGCATTTCCTGCTCGGTGATCTCGGAGGAAAAGGACACCTCGCGATCGTTCCTGTCGCAGGAGAACAGCATGAGCAGGGACATCAGGACCACGCCCCACCTGAGGGGCGGGTGCCGCCAGCGGGCGGGAACTGGGCGAGCCGTCGCTGATGGGGAAGCCGACCCCGGCGGTTGCCCCGGTGCGACCGGCAGGCCGGAGGTTGCCGGGCACGGCATCGATGGGCGGCGGATATCGGAACGGGACTGGAGCAACATGACGAGCCGGAACGAACCGGACATTTCAATGTAGGGTTGTGGGAATGCGCCGCGGCTGCCTATCGATAGGCCACCATGAAGGCGGACAACGCCCGGGCGGGTTGGTCGGCGTCGGCGTTGGCAGGATCGATGCGCAACACCAGCAGGTAGCTGCCGGTGCGCTCGGGGCTGAACTGCAGCACCACCGGGCTGCGGCCTTCGGTCCGGGCGGTGGCCAGCACCTTGCCGGAGCGGTCGGCCACCTGGATCATCAGCGGGACGCCGCCGCGCTGGACCGGGTCGGCGGCGAGCACCAGCACGTATTCGTGGCCGTTGAACATCTGCGACTGCACCAGCTGCGGTTCGTTGGCGTCCAGCAGGCCGGTCCAGTTGTCCGCGCGCAGGGTGTAGCCTTCCTGCTTGAGTTCTCGATCGATGCTGCGCAACGCCAGCACACAGGTGTCGTCGATAATGGTCTGTGGTTCGCGCTCCTCGGCCGTGGCGACCCGCATCAAGCCCGCCATGCCGACCACCATCACAAGCATGGTCACGGCCGGCGCAACCGCCAAAGCCCGGCGGCCAGTCGGTGCGTTTGCTGCGGGCGGGCGCGCGCCGGGGCGGCGCGGACAACGGAACACTTCTCGGATCGCGGTCATGAGTGGTCTGGGCCCGGTCAAGCGGGCTGGTTGTGGGCGGGCTGAGGGCAATGGGTGTCAGTAATCAGGCCGTCGGCGGTCTCTTCCTGCAGGCGCAACTGGCCACAGGCGGCATCAATGTCGTGGCCCTTTTCGCGCCTCAACGTGGCGGAGACTCCGCGCTTGCGCAACTGGCTGAGAAATTGCTCCTGACGCGCCAGCGGCGGACGTTCCCACGGCAAGCCGTGGACGGTATTGTAGGGAATCAGGTTGACCTTGGCATCCAGTTCGCGCGCCTGCCGGCCAAGCAGGGCGGCCTGGTCAAGGCCGTCGTTGACCTGATCGATGAGGATATACTCGAAAGTCAGCTTCTGGTTCTTGTGGCGCCGCCAGACCTGCAGGGCCTCGAACAGTCGCTCGATCGGGTAGCGTCGATTGACCGGCATGATGCGGTCGCGGACCTCGTTGCTGGCACCGTGCAACGAGATCGCCAGCCTGATTTGCAGCGGCACCTGTGCCAACCGCTCAATCTGCGGCGCCAGCCCGGAGGTCGAAATGGTCATGTGTCGGGCACCAATGCCCAGCCCCCAGCTGGCGTTGAGGATCTCCAGCGCCGGCAGCAACCGGCCGAGGTTGGCGAGCGGCTCGCCCATGCCCATGAACACCAGGTTGTCGATCCGCTGCCCGCTGTGGCGCGCGGCACCGACCACCTGACCGACGATTTCGCCGGTCGACAGGTTGCGGGTAAACCCGGCCAGCCCGCTGGCACAGAACCGGCAGGCGTAGGCGCAGCCGACCTGGCTGGACACGCACAGGGTCAACCGGTCCGAGCGACCCCCGTAAAGCGCCGGCGAAGCCGGGATGAGAACCGTTTCCACGTAGCGGCCGTCGTGCAACCGCCAGAGGAACTTGCGCGTGGTGTCGCTCGATCCCTGCATCCGCGCCAGCTGCAGCGGCCTGGGGTCGATGCGCTCGCGCAACCGCCCGCGGACCGCCAGCGGCAGATTGCTCATGGCGTCGAAATCGTCGGCCTTGCGCTGGTAGACCCATTCCAGCAACTGACGCCCGCGCCAGGCCGGCTGCTGCAGGTCCTGCATCAGCGCTTCGGCGGTGGCGGGTGTCAGTTCGGTGGCGGGCAGGCGTTCCATGGCGAACGGGTCAATGGGCAGGTTAACGCCAAACCGCCGCCGCGTCGCCCACGGATTGCCCGGGCGCTGCAGTCGTTCCGCCGGCCGGGGTTTTCCTCCCTTGTGGCCCGACGGGCCGTCATCTCCCGGCCTGTGGCGGGCGACGGGCGAGGGCATACAAAAGGTCAGACATTATGTATGTATTGGATCCCGCCGGGATCGCGCTCCGCACCGTCCGAGGGCCTTGCCTTCGCGGCCAAACCCACGCCGGACGGGTGACGAACGAAGCGCAGTCAAATGCCGGCAGGCAGTGTGGGGTAGACATTCCTGTCTGCCCTGCCAATGGATCGCGATAACACCGACCATCAGTCACTGCCAATGCATCGCCCAAGAATTCGCCAGTCAGCAGTCTACAGTCAGACGGCGCGATTGATGCCGGAGGCATCACAGCCGGTAGCCGGTGCTTGAGCGAAGCGACACCACCGGATTTCACCCGCCCCCCATGATTGCACCCCGGCAGGGGTGCCACCTTTGTGGCAACGTTTGGTGTCGGTGGGCCACCCACGCCCGGGCGTTGGCGGCCCGCGCCGAGGGCATCCCTCCAGGATGCATTATTGGGGAGGACGTTGCCGGTGGTGTCGCCCGCCGAGCGGGCTCAACCACCGTCTACCGTCCTGGATCCCGCCGGGATCGCGCTCCGCACCGTCCGAGCGCCTTGCCTTCGCGGCCAAACCCACGCTGATTCCCTGATGACACCGAGGTCGGTGGCGAGTGGCGAGTGGCGAGTGGCCGTGTTCGTTCCCAGCGGCGCAATCGGGTGGCTGCAGCTTGGCGTAAAAGCGACGTCCTCGTCGCCGGGTGAATGGACGGAGGATGCGCTGACCACGAAGAGCGCTCCGCCCTCGGGGACGCCCGCGCTCTTTCATGGGCTCATCCATTCACTCCCCTTCGCTGAGGCGGCGAAGACGTCGCCTCCTCCGGCACACATGCGGGCGGCGGCGTTTGTGGATGGCGCGGAGGCCCCCCGGGAGATGCCAGGCCGCCGGGTGGCGCACGTTCGAGGGCACGCGTCCAGCGGGCAACAGCGGCTTGCAACGCAGCACCCGGGAAACGGCGTCACGCCTGAATACCCAACTGCCGGAAGCGTTGAAGGGGCGCCAGTCACATGGTCGCTGCTCAGGGCACCCGGATGGTGCGGCCGTCCTCGCTGTAGGGGCATTCAATGACCGTGCCGGAGGGCAGGCCGCGAACGTCAATCAGCTTGTTCGGATCCTGGGCATAGGGACTCATGATCATCCCCGGCCGGTTCGGCACCAGAATGCCGGACGCCGGCCCGGTGGGGGTTGAGGGGGCGGCACTGCCGCCTCCGACAGGAGCCTGGGCCTGGCCGCTGCCCGGGGCCGGGGTGCGCTGGTTCTGGGCCTGGTTGCGGCCATGCTGCCGTCCCGCGTCCCAGTCCGGGTTCTCAATCTTGGACGGATCAGCGCCTCCGCCCGGTCCACCCTGCGCCTCATACCCGCCCACGGGATACGGCGGACCGTATTGCGGGTAGTAGTAAGGCGGCGTGTCATAGTAGTAACCGCCTCCACAGGCGGCCAGCAACACGGCGACCGCGGCTGCGCCGGCAGGTTTGAGAAAGCTTGGGCGGAATCCCTTCATAGCGGGTGATGTGGATACGTTTAAACCTGACGCGACCTCATGTCGATCCTGTAGTAAGACGCGCTGGAAGGAAAATCACTCAAACAAACCCCGGGAGGTCCCGATGGGAACAAAAAGGGCGGGGACCGCGAATCGCAGCCCCCGCCCCCGGCCCAATCAATCCGTGCATCAGGCCTTGAAATGCCAGCCCTCGCGGTATTCCGGACGTGAGATGAACTCGTTGGCGCTGTCGACATTGCTGACCCGACCGGCCTCGGCGTCCCACTCGATGGTCTCGCCGGAACGAATCGCCAGGTTGCCCAGCAGCACGAACTCGGTCAGCGGCGCGGAGTAGTCGAACTCGGAGCTGGGCTTCTCGCCGGTCTTGATGCAGTGGGTCCACTCCTTGTGCGGGTCGCCGGGACGCGGGCTGCGCGGCTCGGTGCGCTCGATCTCGCCCTCGGCCATCGCCCGGCGCACCTCGGTGAACTTGGCGGTCGGGTAGACGATCGGGCTGGCGCAATAGGCGTCGCCCTCGAAGATCACCCCCTCGGTGCCGATGAACAGCATGCCGCTGCTGGCGCGGTCCCATTGCTCGTCGGACATGTCGGCCATCATCTCCGGCTTCTCCGGCTTGTTCGGCTTGCCGTCGCGGCGTCCGTCCTGCCAGTGAACCTTCAGGTCGGGATAATTGTCGGTGCCGGCGAAGTGGTAGACCAGGGTCGACCACGAAGGTGCGAACAGATCGGTCACCGGGCTGCTCTCGGCTTCGATCTTGACCGGGCTCGCCTGGTCGAGGATCGAGAAGGTGGCGTCCATGATGTGGCAGCCCATGTCACCGAGTGCGCCGGAGCCGTAGTCCCAATAGCCGCGCCAGGCGAACGGGTGGATGCCGTCCGAGTAGTCGCGGTGCGGCACCTGCGCCTGCCACAGATCCCAGTCGAGGTGGCCCGGCACTTCTTTGGGAGTGTAGTTGGCCTCTTCACCCTGCGGCCAGATCGGACGGTTGGTCCACAGCTTGATCTCGGTGAGGGTGCCGATGACGCCCTGATCGATCCACTCCTTGACCAAGCGCTGGCCTTCCATGGTCCGGCCCTGGTTGCCCATCTGGGTCACCACGCCGGCCGCCTTGGCCGCCTTGTGCAGCTCTCGCACCTCCCAGATGGTGTTGCACAACGGCTTCTGCACCGCCACGTGCTTGCCCATCTGCACCGCCATCATCGCGGCCGGATAATGCGAATGATCCGGGGTCGAAACCACCACCGCGTCGATCTGGTCGTCCAGCTCTTCCAGCATCTTGCGGAAATCCGTGTAACCCTTGGCTCCCTCCTGGGCTCCCACCGCCTCCTGCAGCCGGTTTGAATCGCAGTCACACAGACCCACGATCTGGTTGCCGTCAGCCGAGGAACTGGTATCCCCCCGACCCTTGCCCAAGGCGCCGATCACGGCGATGCCGAGCCGTTCATTGGCCGAACCTCCATTCTGGCCCAACAGCAGATTCGGCCCCAAGAAGGAACCGGCAACCATCGCGGCCGACGAGGCCACGAACCGACGACGAGAAACTCGTGCTACAGACATGTTCAATGTGTTTACGGGGGTGAACCTTTCGGTTCCCCGAGACCGCCATCATCGCGGATCGGGGCAAAAGACCGGATGTGACGCTAAGAACACCGGCCCGTTCACGCAACCGGCAAATCGACCAAATCAAGTCCCACCCCCGAACACCGCAGTCGTTTCTGGTCGTATTTCGCTAAATTAATCACTTGGATGCTGGTCGCCCCGGCCGGTTGCGTTTGCCACCAATCTCGGCGACCGTCGCTCCTTGCGGATCCTCCGCGCCCATCGACGCCAACCATGTCCCGCCAAGCCACCATCCACCGTGCCACCGCCGAAACCGACATCCGCCTGACCCTGGATCTCGACGGCAAGGGGCGGAACTCCATCGCCTCGGGCATCCCGTTTTTCGATCACATGCTGACCCTGTGGTCGCGCCACAGCCTGATCGACCTCGAACTTGAGGCCAGCGGCGACATTGACGTCGACTACCACCACACGGTCGAGGACACCGGGCTGGTGCTGGGTCAGGCTTTGCGGCAGGCGCTTGGTGACAAGGCCGGGATCCATCGCTACGGCAGCGCCTACCTGCCGATGGACGAGACCCTGGCCCGGATCGCCCTCGACATCAGCGGCCGGCCGCTGCTGGTGTTCCGCGCGCCCGAATCGGTGCCACCGATCCGCGATTTCCCGTTCCAGCTGGTGGAGGAATTCCTGCGCGCGATGGCGTCCACCGCCGGCCTGACGCTGCACAGCGAGATTCTCTACGGGCGCGATTCCCACCACATGGCCGAGGCGATCTTCAAAGGGCTCGGCCACGCCTTGCGGCAGGCCGTGAGCCTTGACCCGCGCATCGACGGCGTGCTTTCGACCAAGGGCATGTTGGCCTGAACCTGACCCGACCGCGGCCGGGTCCGCCCCGCCGCCCCGCCACCATGAGCATCGGCATCATCGATTACGGCGCCGGCAACCTGCGCAGCGTCGCCAACGCCACCCGCCATCTCGGGTTTGATCCCGTGCTGATTCGTCAGCCCGACCAGTTTGCAGACATCGATCAGTTGATCTTCCCGGGGGTCGGCTCGTTTGGTGATTGTGTGGCCAACCTGCACCAACTGAACCTGTGGCAGGCCGTGACCGACTGGGTGCGGGCCGATCGCCCGTTCTTCGGCATCTGCCTCGGTTATCAGGTGTTGTTCGAGTCCAGCGAGGAATCGCCGGGCGTCGGGGGGCTCGGCGTGCTGGCGGGCAGTTGCGTGCGGTTTCCTGCCGCCAAGCTGAAGGTGCCGCACATGGGCTGGAACACCGTCCAGCCCACCGACCCCGCCGACCCCGCATGGAGCGGGCTGTCGGCCGAACCCTGGTTCTATTTCGTCCACTCCTATTATCCGCGCCCCGCCAACGAGGATGTGGTGGCCGGCTGGACCGACTACGGCGGGCGCTTTGCCGCGGCCGTGCGGCGGGGCAACCTGTTGGCGACCCAGTTTCACCCGGAGCGCAGCCAATCCAACGGGCTGACTTTGCTGGGCAACTTCCTCAGCCTGCGGGGGCAACCGGCGGCAGGAATGATCGCCGCCAGCCGTGCGAGCGGCTGACCCACCGGGCCCGCCGCTGGCATTTTTACTTGTGCGGGCCGCCGTCCCGGTCAGTTTGACAGGCAGCCAGAATGCCAACAGCCGTCTGCCACACCCAGCCACCCCGAACCGATTCCGCTGTGAACCCGGCAAAAACACCCCGCCCCGCTCGTCCGAACCCCGCGTCGCCAGCCGCCCCTTCCGCCCCGGCGCGACGGTTGTGGAGCCGCCGCCACTGGCTCGGCACCACGGCCGCCGCGAGCCTGGCCCTGCCCAACATCCTGCCACGCGGGCTGCGCGGCGCCAACGCCCCCTCGAACCGCATCACACTCGGCTTCATCGGCGTCGGCCAGCACGGCCGTGAATACAACATGCGCAGCTTTCTCCAGCATGAGGACTGTCTGGCGCTGGCCGTGTGCGACGTCTACGCCAACCGTCGCAAAGCGGCCCGGGCCGAGGTGAACGACCACTACGGCACCAACGGCTGCCGGGAATACGCAGATTTCCGTGACCTGCTGGCGGCCGGCGACATCGACGCTGTGGTGATCTCGACCCCGGACCACTGGCACACACCCATGTCGATCATGGCGGCCGAGGCCGGCAAGGACGTGATGTGCGAGAAGCCCACCTTGACCATCGCCGAGGGACGCGAATTGGTGGAGGTGATCCAACGCCACGAGCGCGTATTCCAGGTCGGCCTTGAAGACCGCTCGGTAATCCAATACCATCGCCTGGCCGAACTGGTGCGCAACGGAGCCATCGGCGAGCTGAAGCGCATTTACGCCAAGCTGCCTGCCGGCACCGCGTATCCGCTCGAGGAGGAGGCCCCGGTGCCCGATGACCTCGACTACGAGCTATGGACCGGACCGGCGCCGTTCAGTCCTTACACCCCCAACCGGACCGAGCGCATGCACTGGCGCCAGATCCGCGACTACTCCGGCGGCATGCTGGCGGATTGGGGCGCCCACCTGCTCGACACCGCCCAGGTGGCCAACTTCGCCGAGGACAGCGGCCCGGTCGAGGTCCGCGGCGAGGGCCGCTTCCCCGAAGATTCCATGGCCACCACCGCGGTCGACTATCATCTGCACTATCGCTACGCCAACGGTGTCGAGATGGAGGTCGAGTCCGGCGGCGTCGAGTTGCGCTTCGAAGGCACCAGGGGATGGGTCGGCAACACCGGCTGGCGCGGCCGGCTCGAGGGCAGCTCCGACGAGATCGTGCGGCTGCGGTTTGACGACGAGGACAACCGGCTGTGGCCGCTGCCGGCCAACGAGCACCGCGACTTCCTGGACTGCATCCAGACCCGCGAACCCACCGTCTACACCGCCGAAGCCGGCCACCGCCTGAGCACCGTCATGCACATCGGCACCATCGCCATGGAACTCGGCCGCCCGCTGGAGTGGGATCCCGGCAACGAAACCTTCAACGACGAGCAAGCCGACGCCCTGCGCTCGCGCGCCAGCCGCGACGATTGGAAGAACCCCGCCACCTGAGCCGTTAACCATGCTATGGGGCTGCCGCTGGTGCGGCCTCACAATCAAGGGCGGTTTCTAGTTCCCGCTCTTCAATCCACGAGGCACACTGCCCTGACCACCGCCACCACGATTCATCTCGACAAGCCAACGCCCAAGGTGCGCCACCCCAGCTGCGCAGACCTGACATCCCCGATCTCATGAAACCCACATCCGCACAAAACGACCCACAACCGCCGTCCGCCACCAATCGCAAGCAGCGCCGGAAACTCGATCCCATCCAGCAGATGAACCGCCGCAAGTTCCTCCAAGGCCTCGCTGCCACCGGCGTGACGGCCGCCACCGGCGGCGCCGTGTTCCACATCGCCCGCGGCGTACCGCCCAGCGAGCGTGTCAATGTTGCCTGTGTCGGCGTCGCCGCCCAGGGCGGCAGCATTGCCCGCGGCATCGGCGGCCAGAACATCGCCAACGTGGTGGCGCTGTGCGACGTCCACATGGATCGCGATGCCACCAAGGAAACGCTCGAGCAGTTCCCCAACGCCAGGCGCTTCACCGACTTCCGCAAGATGCTCGAGGAGATGGGCGACGACATCGACGCCGTCACCATCGGCACGCCCGACCACTCCCACTTTCCGATCGCGATGCTGGCCATGTCGATGGGCAAGGGCGTCTATGTCGAAAAGCCGTTGTCCAACTCGTTTCAGGAGACCGAGCTGATGATGGCCGCCGAGAAGAAATACAAGGTGGCCGCGCAGCTGGGCAACCAGGGTCATTCCGGCAACAACTACCACCAGTGGAAGAGCTGGACCGAGGGCGGCATCATCAAGGACATCACCAAGGTCATCGGCTTCATGAACAGCGGCCGCCGCTGGCATGGCTGGGGCAATGTCACCGGTTACGAGAGCGGGGCATCGGTGCCCGACGGCCTTGATTGGGACCTGTGGCACGCCACCGCTGAGATGCGGCCGTTCAGCCCGCGGCTGCACCCGGGCAACTGGCGCGGCTGGTATCGCTACGGCAACGGCGCCTTCGGCGACTGGGGTCCGCACATCCTCGACACTGCCCACCGTTTCCTCAACCTGGGCCTGCCCTACGAGATCGAAGCGGTCGAGCTGGACCAGCCGAACCCTTACATCTTCCCCATGGCCTCGACCATCAAGTTCAGCTTCGCCGCCCGCGGCGACCAGCCGCCGGTCGAGGTCTGGTGGTATGACGGCACCCGCAACAAGCCGGAGACACCGCCGGGATTCGATGGCGAACTTCGCAACGCCGGCAAATTCGTCATCGGCAAGGACCTCATCTTCCATGGCGGCACCCACGGCGACACCGTGCGCATCATCCCCGAGGAGAAGATGCAGGACATGCGCTCGCAGCTGCCGCCGATCGAGCGCGACTCGAACTCGAACCACCACCGCAACTTCCTGCTCGGCGTCAAGGGCGAGGAGCAGTGCCGCTCGTCGCTCGACGTCGCCGGGCCGCTGTCGATGGTGTTCAACCTCGGTGTCATCTGTCAGGAACTCGGCGGCAAGCTGCAGTTCGACACTGAAACCCACCGCTTCACCAACAGCGACGAAGCCAACCAACTGCTCGCCGGTCCGCCGCCGCGTCAGGGTTGGGAGCAGTATTACCGCCTGTAACCGCCCCTGCAGCCACGGCCCGCCACCAGGCACCCGCACGATGGCGCCATGACGGCGCTCATCGTGCGGGATGCTGCCGGGCCACACCGGGTCACGGCTGATCCGGGACGCCCCTGCCGCCGGCACCCGGCCGCGGCAGGTATTTGGGCCGCCAACTCGGCTCGGTGAAGGTGCCGCTGCCCTGGAATTCGAGCAGCTTGCTCACCGGCAGCAAGACCAAGCCGGGGGCGCCGCGCACATTGACGTTCATCTCGAAATCCAGCTTGTCACCAATCGGATCGATGGTGCCGCTGCCATTCATGCGGAACGCGCTGGTCAACGCCTCGAAATCGTCGGTGCGGAACACCCCGTTCTCGACCGTGAAATTGGCGCTCGCCTCGCGCGCGACGCTGTAATCATTGATCGGGGCCGGCAGCAACGCGCCGACCAGCGGCGTCAGCGGGCCGAGCGCCGGCAACGAGACAAGGTCGCCGTTGACCAGGATGGCGACGCCGCGGCCGGACAGGGTGCGGGCGTCGCCAAGCACGGAGTTGAACACGAAGTGTCCGGTCAGATCGCCTTCCGGCCGGGCGCCAGGCGCATAAACCCTCGACAACGTGCCATACTCCACACCGCGCAACCGCACCTCGCCGGCGATGCCGGGACGAACGCCGCGCTGGATCGTGAACACCGCCGAGGCATCCCCGCCGAACAATCCGCCATCAAGATCGAACACCACCTCGCTGCCCTGGAACGTGACCGTGCCGCCGACGTTGTTGAATGGCAGGGTTTCGCCAAATATTTCATACTCAAGCACACCGCCCGACTCGATGGTCACCACGCAGTCGGAATCGCCGTCCTCAGGTCCGATCACGCCCTCAAGCGACCACCTCGGCGGACGACTGAAGCGGTAGGGCGTCAGGTTGCCGGCAAACCCCGGCGCCAGCGCGCGCGTGACCACCACCGGGTCCAGATCGCCGCTGAATCCCTCGACGGTCACCAGTTCCGTGCGGGTGTCGTGCACCGCCCTGACAAGCCGCCCGCTGCCCTCGGGACGGGCGATGTCGAGATCAAAATACTCGACCTTGCCCGGCGACAGGCGCACGGTTCCCGACAAGGAGTCGAAGCCCTCGTCGCGATAGGTGAACGACCCGGCCTCGAAGTCGATCTGCGTGGTCCATGTGTCAGGGTCCAGTTCCGGGCCGGTGCCGCGGATCAAAGTCTTGTAGGATGAGCTCTCGTCATTGCTCCAACGCCGCAGCCACGAACGCGTGCCCTCCAGCCGCATGATCGGCACCAGGGCCACCGGTGACATGTTGGCGCTGGCCGCGAAGCGCAGCCCCCCGTCGTCCATCACCGCGTTGGCGTCGAGCCGGCCGTCCGGTGTCTCCAGCTTGATGTCGTTGAGCGTCCAGCCGCCGGGGCCGGTCTCCATCCGGGCGCTGAGCCGTCGCACCTTGACCCCCCGCAGCATCAGGTCACGCAAGTCGATCTCGATCCGGTTTTCCCAGGTCGAGGGGTCAAGCGAGGGTCCCCTGCCCTCGCTGGCGATCAGGACCACCGAATCGCGGTCGATGTCCAACTGGCGCAGGAACGAGCGAGCGCCGTCGACCTGCAGGAACGGAGCCATCTGGGTCAGGTCCATCTGCACCATCAGCCGGTGCCGGAAGCCCCCGGCATCACGGTAGGCTTCGCCGGTCACCGCGCCCGTCAGATGCTGCAGACGCACGTTGCGCGCATAGGCTTGCCCATCCGCCAGGCTGACATCGGCACTGAATCGGTCAAACACCACCCCGCGTGCGACCACCCGGCCGCCATCGACGGATCCCAGCAGGGTCAACGCCAGCGGCAGTCCGGTGGAGGGATCGAATTCGCGACTTTGATCGAGCTGCCAGCTGCCTTCCAGGCTGCAGCGAGGCGCCTCGTAGAGCACCAATTCGCGCGCCCAATCAGCCAGGTCGAACGCCGCCAGCGCGGCCATCACGTCGATCTCGCTTTCCACCGCGAACCTGACCTCGTTGCTGATCCTTCGCAGTTGCGCCCAGGCTTGCAGCCGCCCGGCGTGGTCGATGAGTTCAAAGTTCTTCAGCGCCGCCTCGTTGGCAGTGACGCGGGCGCTGGCACGGATCGATCGGGGACGCCAGTTGCGGAAATCAAACGCGCCACACTCCAGATCAATGTCGAGCGTCACCGAGTTCCAGTCTTCCAGGTCGCCGGTCACCACCAGCTGCAGTCTCGGGGCCGCCTGTCCAGGCTCCCAGCGAATTTCCCTGACGGCAGCCACCAGAATGCGCAACTGTTCGCGCAACCGCTCGCGGCTGCGCTCCTGCTCCTCCGGGTCATCCGGCTCCTCGTCCCCCCGCAGCCAGGGAAGGGTCCAGCCGCTCTCGCGCGACTTCAGCAGCGTGCCGCGCACGTCGAATTCGATGCCTTCGAGCGAGCCGCTGGCCTGGCGCAGTTCGATGCGATCGCCATCCAGATGAATGCGGGCATCCAGCCCGCGCAATTGCAGCCGGGCGTCATCATCATCGGGTTCGCCCGCGCTGAGGGGCAGCATGGCATCGGCCTGCCGCAGGTCGACGTGGTTGATCCTGGTTTCACCCTGTAGCAGCGATTGATAGTCAATGTCCAGGGTCACCCGGTCGATCACCGCCATCACCCGCTGGCGCGAGGCGTCCTCAAAGATGCGCACATCGCGCGCCACCAAGCCCTGCACCGGATCCAGCGTCAACCGCTCCAGCTCCAGCTCGATGCCCCGTTCCTGGAACGCCTCCATGACGAAGCCGCGCCACTTGCGGGTCAGGCCGCGGTCATGGCCGTAAACGCCCAGCCAGGCACCACCCCCCACCACCAGGACCACCGCGATGGCCGCACCCACATTGAACCGACGCCGCCAACGGCGACGTCGGCGCCAGTCGCTCATGCCGCTGTCCTTTTCCACGC
>SKLO01000196.1 GCA_007123195.1 Verrucomicrobiales bacterium
CTTTTCCAACTTCTGCGTTGCTCATCAGTCGTTGAGCCCGCTCAACTCCTTCTTCGCGCCTTGAATTTGAAAAAGATGCCTCGCGGGTTTTACCCATCTATTTGCCGATCACCACACTAGCCCGCCTGCCGCAGCAGCTGGGTGAGCACGTAGGGCAGGATGCCGCCGGCGCGGTAGTAGTCGATCTCGACCGGGGTGTCGAGGCGCACGACCACCGGCACCTCGAAGGTTTCCGCGCCGGCCGGGTGGACCCGGAGGGTGGCCTGCTGGCGCGGCTTGATCGAGTTGTCGATGCCGACCAGATCAAAGGTGACGTCGCCCAGCGGGGTGATGCGGTCGTAATCGGCGAGTTCGACGAAGGTGCAGGGCAGCACGCCCATGCCGACCAGGTTGGAGCGGTGGATGCGCTCGAAGCTCTTGGTGATGACCGCCTTGACTCCGAGCAGGCGGGTGCCCTTGGCGGCCCAGTCGCGCGAGGATCCCATGCCGTAGTCGTCGCCACCGATCACCACCAGCGGCGTGCCTTGTTTCGCGTAGGCCTCGGCGGCGTCAAAGATCGGCACCACGGCACCGGGCTCGCAGCCACAGCCCTCGGCGGCGAAACAGGCGGTGACCCCACCCTCGACACCGGGCACCATCAGGTTTTTGATCCTGACATTGGCAAAGGTTCCGCGGGTCATGATGCGGTCGTTGCCGCGGCGCGACCCGTAGCTGTTGAACTGGGCGCGCTCGACGCCGTGGTCGAGCAGGTAGGCCCCGGCCGGCGAGTCGGCCTTGATGGCCCCGGCCGGCGAGATGTGGTCGGTGGTCACCGAGTCGCCGAAGATGCCCAGCGGGCGGGCGCCACGGACCTCGCTGACGTCGCCGGGTTCAACGTTGTAGTCGTCGAAGAAGGGCGGCCGCTGGATGTAGGTGGAGTCGTCGTCCCACTGGTAGACGCTGCCGGTCGACGAGGGGATCTCGTTCCACTTGGGGTTCTGCTCGGCGAAATCGGTGTAGAGGGCGCGGAACACGTCCGGGCTGAGGGCGCTCTCAAGCGCGTCGCGCACTTCCTGCAGGCTCGGCCAGAGGTCGGCCAGGTAGACCTCGCGGCCGTCCGGGTCGCGCCCGAGCGGTTCGCTGCCGAGGTCGATGTCGGCCCGGCCGGCGAGGGCGAACGCCACCACCAGCGGCGGTGACATGAGGAAGTTGGCCTTGATCGACTGGTGCACGCGGGCCTCGAAGTTGCGGTTGCCGGACAGCACCGAGGCGCAGATGAGGTCGCCCTCCTTGATGGCGTCCTCGATCGCCGGGTGCAGCGGGCCGGAGTTGCCGATGCAGGTGGTGCAGCCGTAGCCGACGGTTTGGAACCCGAGCTTGTCGAGGTATTCCTGCAGGCCGGTGCGGGCGAGGTAGTCGGTGACGACGCGCGAGCCGGGAGCCAGCGAGGTCTTGACGTAGGGCGGCACGCCGAGGCCGCGGGCGGCGGCTTTCTTGGCCAGCAGACCGGCTGCCAGCATGACGCTGGGGTTGCTGGTGTTGGTGCAGGAGGTGATGGCGGCAATCAGCACCGAGCCGTGGCGCAGGTCGGCCTCGATGGGAGAGAACGCCTCGCCGGCATCGATCACGTTGGGCGTGGGCCGGTTGGCAGCCATCTCGACCTGATGCTGCGGGCCGCCCGGGGTTTCGACCGCCTCCAACATGGAGCCGACCGCCATGCCGGCGGGCTCGGCCATGTGCAACGGCACGGCGAGAGCACGCTCGGCCTTGTCCTTGCCGTAGCCGCCCTCGGCCACCGGGGCTTCGAACAGGGCGTTGAATTGATCCTTGAGCGCGGGCAACTCGATCCGGTCCTGCGGTCGTTTCGGTCCGGCGACCGACGGCTTGACCGTGGCGAGGTCGAGATCGATCTCGACGCTGTAATCGACCTGGCCGCGCTCGGGGATGCCCCACATTTGCTGGGCGCGGAAGTAGCCCTCGAAAGCGCTCACCTGCTGTTCGGTGCGACCGGTGCCGCGCAGGTAGCGGGCGCTTTCGTCGTCGATCGGGAAGAACCCCATGGTGGCGCCGTATTCGGGCGCCATGTTGGCGATGGTGGCGCGGTCGGGCAGCGGCAGGGTGCGGGCGCCGGGGCCGAAAAACTCGACGAACTTGCCGACCACCCCGTGGCGGCGCAGCAGCTGGGTGACGTGCAGCGCCAGGTCGGTGGCGGTGACACCCTCGCCGAGGCTGCCGGTGAGATGGACGCCGACGACCTCGGGCACCAGGAAGGTGACCGGCTGGCCGAGCATGCCGGCCTCGGCCTCAATGCCGCCCACGCCCCAGCCCACGACGCCGAGGCCGTTGATCATGGTGGTGTGGGAGTCGGTGCCGACCAGGGTGTCCGGATAATAGACGCCGTCCTTCTCCATGACCCCCTTGGCCAGATACTCGAGGTTGACCTGGTGAACGATGCCGATGCCCGGGGGCACGACCGAGAACGTTTCGAACGCCTGCTGGCCCCATTTGAGGAACTGGTAGCGCTCGCGGTTGCGGATGAACTCGATCTGCAGGTTGCGGTCGAGCGCGGTCTGGGAGCCGGCGAAATCGACCTGGACCGAGTGATCGACCACCAGGTCCACGGGCACCAGCGGCTCGATCAGGCCGGGATCGCGTCCCATGGCGTCGACGGCGCTGCGCATGGCGGCGAGGTCCACCAACAGCGGCACCCCGGTGAAGTCCTGCAGGACGATGCGGGCCACGGTGAACGGAATCTCGTAATCGCCGGGCTGGCGGGCGTCCCAATGGGCGAGGTTGCGCACGTCGCTGTCGGTGACCTTGCGGCCGTCGAGGTTGCGCACCAGCGACTCGAGCACGATACGGATCGACACCGGCAGCCGCGAGACGTCGCCGTAACCGGCTTCCTGCAAGGCGGGCAGGGAGTAGAAGCGGCCGGTGAGATCGCCGGCGGTGAATTCGCGAATGACGGAGTCGAGACCCATGGAAAGAGAACTTGGTTGGAGCGGAAAGGAACTGTGGTGGTAAGACGGGTGAGGATCGGGCCGGGTGACTGCCCGGTCAACCATGCGCCGGCCTGCGGGCCGGACTGTGGCCGCGACCAGCCGGGAAATCAACCTAGTGTGCTGTCTCCGAAGTATCTGCACAAAATAAGATCCTTTGATTTTTGAAAATGGGTCGCTTTGCTCCCTGGGATTGCAGGCCGCCGCCTTCTTTTTCAACTTCCGCGTTGCTCGTCGGTCGCGAATGTTCATTCGCTCCCGCCTCACGCCTTGAATTTGAAAAAGAATGCTGGCGGATTTTGCACACCTATTTCGGAGACAGCACACTAGTGTGCCCCACAATTCCTGTCACGGCCTGACCGTGCACACCATCCACCCGCCTCACCGGGTCGCCCGGTCATTGTCCAGCCGCACGTCGTCGATCCAGATGTCGGTGTCGCCTTCGGCTTGGCTGACAAAGCCAATCCACTCGAGCTGCCGCCAGTCGTCGTGCCCGAATGAGAGGCCATGCCAGTCGGCCACGGGTTCAGCCGGACCGCCGGCGGGATCGGCCTCCGGATCAGCCGGCCGCACCACCAGTGACCACCCGCCGTTGCTGTGGTCCCCGA
>SKLO01000448.1 GCA_007123195.1 Verrucomicrobiales bacterium
CGCCCGTTTTCGCCGACTTCCACCTCTTCATCCGCCACCGTTCATTCCTGTTCGTCATCAAGCATGGAATCCAGCCCTTCGGAATCGACCCATCCGCGCCAGGACCAGCGGTCCCACAGCCAGGGCTTCTACCGCGAATTTCTCGCCGAGCGCGATGAGATCCTCCGCCACAAGTGGCTGCGAAGCGAGGTCAACGGCCGGGACATAGGTTTTGACAACGCGCTGACCGAGTGGGTCACCTCGCATCGCAGCCAGTGGCGGCGCACCCGCCGCGAGTGTGGCTGACGGCCTTCGGCGGCCGGACGGTGAAGAGCGCTCCATTCCCCCCCCGGCCCTGCTCCCGGGCGACCGGTCTCCGCGGGCGGCACCGCCCCTTGGTGGCAGGATGAAATTCAGGTCGGCGGTCCTTGCATCTCGCCCGGCGCCGGTGACAATGCGGCGTGAGTGGTTCCTACCAGGTCTTTGCCCGCAAGTATCGTCCCCGCACCTTCGACGAAGTGCTCGGCCAGGACCACGTGGTCCAGACGTTGAAAAACGCCATCCTTCAGGACCGGTTGGCGCACGCCTACTTGTTCGTCGGCCCGCGCGGCACCGGCAAGACCTCCACCGCCCGCATCTTCGCCAAGGCGCTCAACTGCACCAACGGCCCGCGCATTGACTTCGACCCCGACGAGGATGTCTGCATCGAGATCGCCGAGGGTCGCTCGCTCGACGTGCTGGAGATCGATGGTGCCTCCAACAACGGCGTCGAGCAGGTCCGGGAACTGCGCGAGAACGTGCGTTTCGCCCCGGCCCGGGGTCAGTTCCGCATCTACTACATCGACGAGGTCCACATGCTGACCTCGGGCGCCTTCAACGCCCTGCTCAAGACCCTTGAGGAGCCGCCGGCCCACGTGAAGTTCATCTTCGCCACCACCGAGCCGCACAAGATCCTGCCCACCATTCTCAGCCGCTGCCAGCGGTTCGACCTGCGGCGCATTCCGGCCAAGGTCATTGCCGCCCAGTTGCTGCACATCGCCAGCGAGGAGGGGCTGCAACTCAGCGAGGCCGCCGCCCACACCGTGGCCCGCGGCGCCGATGGCGGCATGCGCGACGCCCAGAGCATGCTCGACCAGCTGGTGGCCTTCTGCGGCAACACGGTCGACCTCCAGCAGGTGCTCGACGTGTTCGGCTTCACCTCCCAGGAGACCGTCCACCGGCTGGCGGGTCACCTGATCGGTGCCGAGAACGCCCCGGCGCTGCGCCTGTTGCACGAGCAGCAGGACGCCGGGCGCGATCTCTCCCGTCTGCTGGCCGATCTGATCTCGCATGTCCGCACCCTGCTGGTGGCGCAGGTCGACCCCGCCGCCGCCACCGCCGAGTTGGCGGACGCGGAAGCGCAGGAAGTGATCCGCCAATCGACCGAGGCCAAGACCGATCAGTTGCTGCGTCTGATCGATGTGCTGGCCGGGGCCGACGCGCGCATGAAGTGGGCGCCCAACAAGCTGTTGCACTTCGAGATCGCCATCATCCAGGCTGCCCAGGCGATGAGCGAGGTGTCGCTCAGCGACGTGGTGCGGTTCCTGACCAATGCGCTGGAGCAGTCCGGCGGCATCCCCGCCACGCCGGTGGCGCCCCCGCCATCGGCCCCGCCCGCGACCAGTGCTTCCAGGGACGGCAGCGCAGATCCACCGCCCAGCCCGACGGACGCCGCCGTCGATTCCCCCGCGACCAGCGCGGAGCTGCCGCCACCGGCCCCCGCCGCCCCGGCTCCGGCTCCGGCCGCTGCGGTGATCGATCCCGCGGCCCTGTGGCCGCAGACCCTCGGGAGATTGGCGCAGGACCGCCCGATGTTGTCCCACTGGGCCGCGCTGGCCCACGTGGTGGACACGCCTGGCGGGGAATCCAACCGCCTCGTCCTGGCCTTCCCGCCCGGTGCCAGCATTGCCTGCGAGCAGCTTTCCCGGCCCAACATTCGCGCCCAAGTGGAGTCGATCGCCACCGACATCGCCGGGCGTAACGTGGCGGTCGAGTTCAAGGTCGACCCGTCCCTGCCGGATCCCGAGCCCGAACCAGCCACCGCGCCGCCGACCGAGGCCGGGCCGGCGGCGGTCCCGAAGTCCCCCGAGCCCTCGGCGGCCGCTGCCGAATCGTCCGCCGCGGTCGACGCCGAGCCGGATCCGCTGATCGAGGAGGCCATGCGGTTGTTCAAGGCGCGGCTGGCCAAGCCCTGACGGCGATCCGATCCGGGCTCGAGTGGCGACTCGCGCCGGTCCAGCGCCGCGGTTGCCTGATGCCTCGTTCAACCGAACAACGGCAGCGTGCGCCCTTGCTCCGCGCTGGCGATCGCCGTGTCGACCATCTGCTGGCCGATGCGGGCCAGGGCGGGCGACAGCGGCCCCTCGATCGGCAGTCCGGCCTCGATCCGGCTGATGACATATTCGATGCCGTTGCGCTCGCCCGCGGGCAGCGGATCGACCTCCTGCTGGTAACCCTCCGGCCGGTCCAGTGTCTGGATGCGGATGGTGGGCTCGTAGTCGTAGCTGCTGATGGTGCCCTCCGTGCCGCGGATGACAAACCCGCACTTCGGCTGCGGTTGGTGGACCCAGGGATCGGTGAAGGTGCCCCAGCGGGTTTCAAATTTTGACAGCCCCCCGGCGTAACGGGCGATGGTGATGCTGTGCTCATCGACCTCCAGCCCGTCCGCCCCGGCGGCCACGGTGGTGATCTCGATCGGCTTGCGACCGCCGTTGAACCAGCTGCCAAGGGTCACGCCGTAGCCGAGGTAATCGCGCAGCGAGCCGCCGCCGGCGGCGAGCTGATACCACCAACTCTGCCGCTTCATCTCGGGCGTGGGTTCGACTTCGGTCTTGTCGGCGTCGTGGTGGAGCGGCCCGCGGTTGCCGTCGTAGTAATGGACTTCGATCACCTCGCCGATCAACCCGCCGCGCACCAGCCGGTGGGTGGTGACGTGGCTGGCCACCCAGCGCAGCGGCCAGTTGATCACCAGCTCGCGGCCGGTGGCCTCGACCGCCTTGATCATGCGGTCGGCGTCCGACAGCGACGCCGCGAACGGCTTTTCGACGAACACATGGGCGCCGAACGGCGCCACCCGCTCGACCCACAGCGCGTGATCGGCGGTCTGCGGGCACAGGATCACCATGTCGGGCCTGGTTTCCTCAAGGCAGGCCCGGTGGTCGGTGTAGACGCGGTCGGTGGCAATGCCGAAGTTGTCCCGCGCCGCCGCCATGCGCTCCGGCTGCGGATCACAGATGCCGGCAATCTCCGCGTTCGGATGCTCGTGCACGCAGCGCAGCAGGTCGCCCATGTGCATGTGTGAGAACTCGATGCCGACGATTTTCCAGGGTTTGGGCATGGCTTGCAGGGGGTGGTGGTTGACTCAAGGGTTCAGCAGCGGGGTTCGGCGATGGCAGGGTGTGCGGGTGATGGGCCGGCGTCCCATCCGCTCGACCGACGGAACATGAACCAACGGTTTCAGAGGTGACAAGTCAAGCCCCCGCTGGCCCGCTGACTGCGAGCGCAGGAATGTCCGCTCCACACTGAACGCGCCGTCCCACCGTCGCGCCGCTCTCCCGCCCCCGCA
>SKLO01000418.1 GCA_007123195.1 Verrucomicrobiales bacterium
GCGGGGTTCCGTGGTCGGACGGAGCGCGCGGGCTGGATGACGGGGGCGCAGCGGCCGGCTCGGGCGGGTGGTCGGACGGGTCGGCCATGGCGATGGATGAACGGGCGCCGGGCGGCGGTGGCCGGGATCGGCTAGATCAACATGATCAAGCAGACAACGCGCCAGCGAGGGTGGCGGTGCCGGAGCGGGGGTGCAAGCCCCGGGCGGGAAAAACCGGCGCGGGCCTGTGCCCGGGTGGGGTATAGGGTGGCTGGCAACGGGCGACGGGACGGGCTGGTGGGAAGCTGAACTTAGGCGGATCGGTCTTGAAGGGCAGTTGCGAGCCGCCGCAGTCCAAGGTGCTGCGCACCGCTGTACGGGGCGCCTTGCCGACGTCGCCTTGTGCCCCCGCACCGGCGTCAGCACCGAATCACCGAATCACCGAATCACCGACCCGGGTCAGCGCTCGATGGTGGTCTGGTCGACGATGTCGCCGGCCTGTGACACCACCTCGACCTCGATTTTTTCCGGGTCGAGTTTGAGGATGATGGCGTGGCGAACGCTGTTGACGACTTCCAGATAGTCGGTGGTTTCGGGATCGTGGGTGGCGCGCACTCCGACCCCCCAGGCGCCGTCGCCGAGGTAGACCGTGCCCTCGTCGGCCGCCACCGGTTGGTGGTCACGCAGCGGCGGGGTGCGCTTGTAGACATGATCGTGATTCTCAAACGCCAGCCGCACCCGGTAGCGGTCGAACAGCGGCACCCAGTTTTCGCGCACCCTTGCGCTGACGCCGCCGTCGTAGTCGCGGACCGAGGGGTAGCCGGGCACGTGATAGACCGGGATGACCCAGCCGGGGAAGTCGGCCCGCTGCTCCAGGGCGGCGGCCAGCCAGTCGGTCTGTTTGCCCACGATCGGGTTGGAGTGGTCGGTGTCGAGCACGATCAGGCTGAGGTAGTCGGCAAAGTCCAGGGCGCCGTAGCCCGGTTGGTCCGGGAAGGCGAACATGGAGTAGAAATAAGGGGCGTATTCGCGCCGGTAGTCGTCGCTGTCCTCGAAGCTGTCGGAGCCGCCGCGGTAACCGCCCCGGACCTCGTGGTTGCCGATGCACACCACGATCGGCACCACCCGGCCGGACTCGTCGATCAGCGTGTCCCGCTTGGTATTGAGCCAGTCATACCAGCGGCTGCGGCGGTCCTCGCGACCGTCGGCATAAGCCAGGTCCCCGCCCCAGATCACCAGATCCGGCTCGTAGGCCATGGCCCGGCGATTGACCTCGGCGAAGTCCCGGGCGTTGTGCATGGTGTCGCCCCCGACCGCGATCACCAGTGGCTCTGCGACCGATTCGGGCAGCATGCGCAGCCAGTAGGTGTTCGACCCCTCGCCGAACCGGAACTCATATTCGGCGCCGGGTTCGAGGTCGGCGAGGTGCACGCGGGCGAAGCTGCGGGTGGTGGAGAAGGGAAAGCGCTCGGAGCTGGCTTCGACCGCCTGCCATTCGTCGTTCGAGCCGCGGGCGCGGAAGGCGAAGTCCGGCTGGTGGTCGTCGGTGCGGTAGTGCCAATCGATCACCGCGTTGCGCAGCGGGTCATCGACGAATGTGGCGATCAGGCCGAGCGGAGTCCATGCATTCTCCTCCTCGTCGGCCGGGGCCGTGGTCGGGGTCAGGGTGAGGCAGGCGATCAACAGCGCGCCAGCCGCCACGATGGCGGCAGTCGGCCGGAAGGGAAGGCGGGATGGGGGCCGGGGACCGGCGGTGACGGACAAGGCGGCGACGGCGAGGGGGCTTGCGCTGACGGCGGTTTTGAGGTGGGGATTGAGCATGACGCACAATCAAACGGCGGAAGACGGGCGGAAATTTCCCCGGCTTCCAGCAGGTCGGGTCCGGTTCACTCCTCCGGCTGCTCGGTCTGCCGGACCTGCTGCAGCGCCTGCAGCAGGCGGCGCAATCGTCCCGGTATCGAGTCGGTGGCCAGCAATTCCTGTTGCAGGTCGGGGCAGCGCAGCAGGTGGAAGCCGGCGACGTTGACCGCGGCCTGATGGTCGTCGACCTGGCGCAGCATCTGGATCAACTGGGGGGAAATGTCCCAGCCGGCCTGGGTCATTTCCTCCACCCGTTCCAGCAGGGCTTCGCGCAGGCAGGGCAGTTCCGGATGATCCATCCCGGTGGATGGCAGCGGTTCAACCTCCGCGATCCGGAACGGGCGCACCTGATGCCATTGAACCAAACGGACCCGTTCGATCCCTTGGAGGAGCAGATTCGAGGTGCCGTCGGAATTGGCCACGCAGGCACGAATGACGCCCACGGTCATGTGCGGATGAACATCATCAGGCTGGCCGTTGGCTGGTAGCGGCGGCTCCTCGTCGGCGCGGCGCATGCCGATGCAGAACATGCGATCGCCCTCCAGGGCGGCCGTCAGCATTTGCCGGTAGCGTTGTTCAAAGATGCACAGGGGCAGGATGTTGTGAGGCAGCAGGGTACAGCCGGGCAGAACCATCACGGGCAGTCGGTCTGGCACCGGCGCGCGCTCCGGTTTGGGCAAGTTCGACTTGGAAGACGGTGACGACATGATTCAGGAGCGACCCGGGCCGGGCCCGTGGTGCGGGGCGTTGAAACTGGATTGAGGCATGGCGGGATGGAATGCGGACCGTCGCTGGGGCCGGAGGCGGTCTCTGGAGCACCTGTGATGATGGCGGCTTAAACGTTTTACGCTTCGCTGCCACGGCTGGACAGGTGCGGCAGCAACTTTGTCCTGGCAGAAAAAACGCATCCGCCACAGCTTTTGGTTGCTCCCGGTGCAAATGGTGCTTTACTGGCGATTCTCCCCAAGGTGGGGAGCCTGGCAGCCGCAGGGTGTGGCGCCAGCAGTCAACCAAACCCATGAGCTCAACGGCTACAGACCTGGAAACCCTTCGTCGACACGAAAGTGATACCGGCAGCGCAGACGTGCAAGTGGCCCTCCTTACCCGGAGGATCATCCACCTGACGTCGCATCTTCAATCGCACAAGAAAGACCATTCCACACGTCGTGGACTGCTCAAGATGGTGGCGCGCCGGCGCAAGCTGCTCGACTACCTCAAGCGAGGTGACGAGGAGCGTTATCAGAAGGTGATCCAGTCTCTTGGATTGCGCCGCTGAATCGAGCCCAAGGGAGGCGATGCCATGATTGGCGTCGCCTTTTTTGTAAACCGATTCCAGCTGCAAAATTCCCCAGCCCGACCCATCCTGTTCCCGTCAGGGCCGCTCCCGGCCGACCGACCCCGCCGACCGGCGTCCCCCGCGGACGCCGCGACCCCGGATTTCGATCGAGCCCCGTGCCGGCCCGTCCTTTCATCGCCCCCGCGATGCTGGCTTCAGCGGCACTTCCAGAGTGCCGCGACAGCCGGTCCCGGTGGACACTTCAGGCGTTTTGCCCTGCCCCGGTCCGACCGGGTTGCGGGTCTGTCACGCTGGAATATCCCACTGGAACAACGGCGGGCGGGTGAACTCCGGAGCAGGCCGGCAGCCAGAGCCCCCAGGGAGTCAAAACCAACCAACGTATGAATCCACACACCATCGCGACCCAAGTGGGATCGCAAGAAATCGTCTTCCAAAC
>SKLO01000209.1 GCA_007123195.1 Verrucomicrobiales bacterium
GCGACCGTAGGTTGAATTGCATCAATTCGACCGGGGTGCGGGTCGCTCGTTCCCAGCGTCGACTTCTTTGCGGCCTCATTTGCCTGCTGCGAATGGAACCTCGCCGTGGTTGCGGGGCCAGTGCTTGAGCCCGGCGCACAGGAGGTCGAATTGCGCCAATTCAACCTGCGGGGCTGCCGCCAGTCGCTGGGCGTGCTTGAGTTGCTGACCGGCAGCGACTCAGCATCACAGCACCTCGCCTGACCAAGGCCTCGCGGGCGCGGCGGGTCCCGCCTCAGTAAGAGCGGCGCAGGTTGCTGGGGAGGATGTTCAGTTCGTCGCGGTATTTGGCGACGGTGCGGCGGGCGATCGGGATGCCGCGGCCGGCAAGCTCCTCGACGATCTGCTGGTCGCTGAGGGGTTTGGCCGGGGGTTCGTTGCGCACCAGTTCGGCGATGGTGTTCTTGACGCTGGTGTTGGACATGTCCTGGCCGCCGGCGGTGCGGTAGCCCGGCTTGAAAAAATACTTCATCTCGAACACGCCGTGCGGGGTGGCCATGTACTTTCCGGCAATGGCGCGGCTGACGGTGGTTTCGTGGACGCCGACCGCGTCGGCGATCTGGGCCATGTTCATCGGTTTGAGGTGGGCCGGACCCTTGTCCATGAACCCGCGCTGGCGGCTGACGATCTCGCCGGCGATGCGGCGGATGGTTTCCTGGCGCTGGTGGATGCTCTTGATCAGGAACTTGCCGCTGCGGATCTTCTCGCGGATATAGCTGCGCACGCTGGCGTCGCTGCCGCGTTCGGTCATCAGCGACTTGTAGGTGTTGCTGATGCGCAGGCGCGGGATCTGCTCGTCGTTGAGATTGATGACGAAGTCGCCGCCCTCGCGCTCGACCATGATGTCGGGGTTGACGAACTGGTTGTTGAGCGCGGCGAAGCGCTGGCCGGGCCGGGGGTCGAGGGTGGCGATGAAATCGGCGGCGCGGGCCACCTGTTCGGGCGGCACACCGAGTTTGCGCGCAATCACCTGGAACCGGCGGCGGGCCAACTCGTCAAGGTGGTGGCGGACGACGCGGTAGGCCAGCGAGCGCTGCTGGTCGAGGCGCTCGAGCTGGATGAGCAGGCATTCACGCAGGTCCTCGGCGCCGACCCCGACGGGGTGGAACGACTGCACCAGTTCCTTGGCCTGGCGGAGGTCGCCGAGCGGCCGGTTGAGGCTCATCGCCAGCTCTTCGAGCGGAGTCTGGAGGAAGCCGCGGTCGTCGATGTTGCCGATCACCAGCTCGGCCAGTTCGCGCTGGTCGGCGTCAATGTCCTCGGTGGAGAGCTGTTCGAGCAGGTGTTCCTGCAGGGTCACCGGGGTGACGAGGGAATCGAACAGGAAGCGCCGGCGCTCGTCGTCCTCCTCGCGGCGCGGCGCGAGGCTGCGGCTTTGGGCCATGTATTCGCGCCACTCGTCATCGAGCTGGGACAGCTCGTTGAACTCATCCTCGAACTTGTCATCGGGATCGAGCGCCTTTTCGTCGAGAGAGATTTCGGTGGTCTCGTCCTCGAGCACCGGGTTCTCGACCAGTTCCTGCTGCACGAGCTGCCGCAGCTCAAGGGTGGCGGCCTGCAGCACCTGCAGGCTCTGCTGCATCTGCGGGGCGATGCTTTGCTGCAGCGACTGGGTCTGGTGGAGATGGATGTCGGCCATGGGGCGCGAAGCGCTGGGCTGCGGTTTGTTGGGCCAATGACCACCGAACCAATCCCCATGGCAAGCAGTTTTCGAGCCAACATTCAATAATTTCCGTCAATCCCGGGAATGGCGGGCTTGCGGGGGCCATTTTGATTGCCCCGGTGGATCGCCCGGGCATGATGGAAGGCATGAAACCCGCCTGCCCCCGTCGCCGTTGCCTGGTGCCAGAGACCGTGCCGGGGGACGCCCGCGACCGGACCGGTCTGCGCCGGGGCCGGTTGGCGGTCGGCGGCCGGATGCGGGCACCCGGGGCGCTGGCGGCGTTGCCCCTGATCATGCTGCTGCTGACGTCGATGGTCCCGGCACCGGCCGGAGAGGACAAGGGCGGGGTCGATCATGCCGACGAGCGGCCCCCGAACATCCTGTTCCTGTCGTTTGACGACCTGAACTTCGATCTCGGCTGCTACGGCCATCCGCAGGTGAGGTCGCCTCATATCGACGCCATCGCGGCGCGCGGGGTGCGTTTTGACCGCGCGTTCTGCCAGTATCCGCAGTGCGGCCAGTCGCGCGCTTCCATGCTGGCGGGCCTGCGCCCCGACCACGTGCGGGTCTACGACCTGAACACCCTGGTGCGGGAGCATGTGCCGGACGTGGTGACCTTGCCGCAATGGTTCCGGCAGCACGGTTATTTTGTCGCACGGTCAGGCAAGATGTTCCACCAGGGCGTGCCCGGCGGGATTGGCGCGCCGGGCATGGACGACCCGGAGTCGTGGGATCACACCCACAATCCGAGCGGGCGCGACGTGGACGACGAGGAGTTGTTGATCGATTTCACTCCGCAGCGCGGCAAGGGCTCGTCGCTCAACCTGCTGAAGGCCGGGGGCACGGACGAGGAGCAGACCGACGGCATGGTGGCGACCGAGATCATCCGTCTGATGGAGGAGCAGCGGGAGGGGCCGTGGTTTCTGGCGGCGGGATTTTATCGTCCGCATTGTCCTTATGTGGCGCCGGCGAAGTGGTTCGATCTGTATCCCCTGGACGAGGTGAGGTTGCCTGAACCGCCGCCGGACGAGACCTGGCGGGCGAGCGTGCCGGACCTGACCACAGCGTTCACCAGGCCGTGGCCGTGGTTCGGTGTCAGCGAGCACGAGGCCAGGCAGGTGGTGCAGGCATATTGGGCCACGATCAGCTTCGTCGACGGTCAGGTGGGTCGCATCATGGAGGCGCTGCAGCGGTTGGGGTTGGCGGAGCACACGGTGGTGGTGGTCTGGAGCGACCACGGGTATCACCTGGGCGAATATGGAATGTTCAAGAAGCAGAGCCTGCTCGACCGCTCGGCTGGCGCGCCGTTGATCATCGCCGCGCCCGGCATGGCGGGAAACGGAGCGGCGTGCGCGCGGGTGGTCGAGTTCATCGACATCTACCCGACCCTGGCCGAGCTGGCAGGTCTGCCGCTGCCGGAGCATCTCGACGGGCGCTCGCTGAAGCCGCTGCTGGTGGAACCGGGCCGAGAGTGGGATCATCCGGCGGTGACGCAGGTGCACCGCAACCGGGCCCGGGGTTACAGCATCCGCACCGGGCAGTGGCGCTACACCGAATGGAACCGGGGCGAGGACGGCATTGAGTTGTGGAATATGAGGGACGACCCCCGGCACCTCCGCAACCTGGCGGGCGACCCGGACCACGCGGGAGTGATCGAGGAACTGCGGGGCGCGTTGCACGCCATGCCTGGGGTGGACGCCGCGGGGTGGTGAGGGGGCTGGTGTGCTGTCTCCTAAATATCTGCACAAAATAAGGTCCTTTGATTTTTTGAAAATGGGTCGCTTTGCTCCCTGAGTTTGAAGACCGCCGCCTTCTTTCCCAATTTCTGCGTTGCTCGTTGGTCGCGAATGTCCATTCGCTCCCGCCTTCC
>SKLO01000188.1 GCA_007123195.1 Verrucomicrobiales bacterium
GTGATCCACACGTTTTCGTATCAGTCGGAATCCGGACGCGACTTCCTGCAGGAGCTGGCCAAGCGCAACGAGGGGCGCTACCGGGAGCTGTGATGGGATCGATCGCGGCTACGCCATAGCCGCGGCGGGGCGCCGGGCGGGGGCGGGATCGCGCTTGCCAAAGCGGCCGGCCCCCGTCACGGTGGGGGATGATCCGCTGCCGCACCCGCATTCCTGCCCGGCCTTGCGTCACCCTGTGGCTGTTGGCCGCGGCGGCCTTGCTGACGGTCGGTTGCTCCAGCCAGCGCACGGTGGAGACCCAGGGCAGCCGGCGGCCGGCGGATCCGCTGCTCAACCAGTTTGCCGGCAACTTCCAATACGGACGCGATTCCGACGGGTCGATGCGGGTGCAGAGCCAGCAGCGCAGCGCGTTTGAGGGCGGAGACGGCGGCAACCTCAAGTCCAACTTCAACGCCCGGGAGTTCAGCGCCAACCAGTGGCGCGGCTCCAACCAGGCCGCGCGGGTGCGCGAATATCAGGGCGCCAACCAACAGTTCCGCGGCCAGAAGGCGCGCGAGCAGGGAGCCGGGCACCGGATGGCGGACATGGCGTCGCGCGAGCAGGGAGCTTCGGCGCGCGAGCAGGCGCGGGATTACACTACCGGCAGCAGCAGCATGACCGGCACCACCGCTTCCGAGGCCGGTGCCGGCGCCCGCGAATCGGGCAGCCGCGACCCGATGACCGAGCGTGTGGGTGATTATCGACCAGCGCAGGAGTCTCAACGCATGAACCACCGGCCCCTGATGATCCAGCAGGATACCGGCCAGCAGCGCGGCTACAGCCCCAACCAGGTGCGCTCGTTGCTGGGCAAGGACTGAGATCCGGTCGTCGGCTCGACCTGCCCCGGAGGAGACGGGGCGGCCGGAGCCATGCGTGGCAGCGCCGACAGCGGCGTCACCTGCCCCTGGCGGCCGACGAAGTCATTGCGCACGGGGGCGGGCTTGGTTATGCTGGTGAATGACTGGAAGACCGTTCCCGCCGCCATCGCGCCTGCTTCAAGGGGCGCTCGCGGCGCTTGTGTGGCTGGCCCTGCCCGGGTGGGGGATCGGTCAGGAACCGGCCCGGCCCGGGGCGTTGGAGAATTTCATCGAGGCCGGGGCATCGTGGCAGTTGGAGCCCGAGCAGTTCGCCCTTGAATACGGCCAATTCGGCTTCCGCTGGCTGTCGGACGCGCGCCAGCGGGCGCGGGCGACCGGGGATCGGTTGCTACTGTGGGACGGCGCGATCCAGGCCACCGAAGCGGTGGTCGATTTCCGAGACGGTCGGCTGTCCGGTGTGGCGCTGTCGATTTTCAATCGCGGCGATCAAGGTGTGGCGTCGCTGCCTGATCGCGAAAGCTTTGAGCAACGGGTGCGCGACCTGATCGCTGTGATCGGCGACCGACTCGCGGCGCCGGGCGAGTCGCGGGCGCGCGGCGACGCCGAGGGGGCGGTGCGGGCGGACGGATGGATCTGGCTGACCGACACGGCCTCGGTGCTGTTGGAATGGAGCTATCAGCGCGAGGTGAGGACGCGCAACGTGCCCTACTCACCCGAATTCATCCGGCTGCGGTTGGCGCCGCCCCCGCGCGAGCGCTCGCTGCTGGAGGAGCAACTGGAACAGCAGCAGATGGTGCGGCGGGAAGATCTGCCGGCCAACCTGGTGAAGTCCGGCAACGGCGACGTGTTGATCGGCAACGTGCCGATGGTGGACCAGGGCGACAAGGGATACTGCGCGGTGGCCACCGCCGAGCGGGTGTTCCTGTATTATGGCATGCCGGTCGACCAGCACGAGATGGCGCAAATCGCCGAAAGTTCGTCGGCCGGGGGCACCAGTCCCGACAAGATGCTCGATGCGCTGCGGGCGCTGCAGGGGAGGTTGGCGGTGCGTGTGCGTTCGCTGCAGGAGTGGGACGTGAGGGACTTCCAGCGGCTGATCACCAACTACAATCGCGAGGCGCGGCGGCGCGGTCTGCCCCAGATCGAAACCGGAAGGATCATTGACGTGGCCTATGTCTACAGCCGCATGGACACCGACACGCTGCGGGAGACCCGGGCCCGAGGGGCCGACCGGGAGCGGTTTCTGAGGCAGGTGCGCGACTACATTGACCGCGGCGTTCCGGTGATTTGGTCGGTCCAGCTTGGCCTGGTGCCGGAGCGCGCCATCCCGCAGGCGGCCGGCGGCCACATGCGTCTGATCATCGGTTACAATGACTCGACCAGCGAGCTGATCTTCTCCGACTCATGGGGTGCCGGGCACGAGCGCAAGCGCATGGCGATGGCCGACGCCCACACGATCACCACCGGCCTTTACATCATCGAACCAAGGCGCTGACGGGCGGCGGGTGAAGCCCCCGTTGCGCGAGTGCTCCCGACTTTGTTTTGCAGCAACCCGACTCGCAGCAACCTGTCTCGTGGCTGGCCGATCCGCGGAACTTCGGCCATTACCGGCTGATCGCCGATGACGACGGCCAGCCGTTGGTGGCGGATCGCACCGAAGAGGAGATCGTGCTGCTGGGATTCGACCACCGCTGGCAGCGGCTCGTGGAGCTGCACCTGCTGGCCGGCAGCAGTTACCTTGGCAGCCGCCAGGCGGCGGCGTTCTTCGACCGCGCCCGTAGCGCCGGCGAGCTGCGAGGGCACGGGTTTCCTCGGGTGGTCGACTACGGCCGCTGCCAGGGCTGGCTGTTCTGGGCTTGTCAAGTCACCGACGGTGAGAGGTTTGCGGACTTCGTCCACCGGCGAGGCCAGGTGGAGCCGATGTTGCTGGTGGTGCTGGCGGACCGGGTGGTGCGGTTGTTGCAGCGGCTGCGGCAGTTTCCGGAAATGTATCAGCGGGTCGACCTGGAGGGATTGATGCTGGTGAGCTGGCAGGAGGCGTATGCAGTGCCACGGTTGTGGCGGCCGGGCATTACCGCGCCGGACGGCTGGCAGCCGCCGCCGGTGGGATTTGATCCAGTCACCCACCAGTTCGCGCACTGGCTTTCTTTCCTGGCATCCGGCCGCTACTGGCAACCCGAGGACCTCAAGCCCTCGGGGCTGGGCCGCCGCCAACAGATGCCCGACCTGCCTCCGGCGCTGCGCGGGTTGTGGCGGCGGACCATTGATCGGCAGCATGGCGGCGTGGTGCCGACTCTGGACGACTGGGCGCGCGAGCTGGGTACGGCGGCGCGGGGGCTGGTGCGACGGGCCGGGTTGAAACAGATCGGCGACTCGCTGCCGGCCGAGAAGCTGGGGTTTGAGGAACCGGCAATCCAACAATGGCTGCTGCCGGGCGAGGACGATGTGGGCAAGGTCACAGGCGATCGGTTCGTGGCGCTGAATGGGAGACGTCCCGGCGTGCCATGGCACGTTCTGCGGGTGAATCAACCGGCTGGTGGCGGTGAACGCCTGTTGCATCGCCTGCCTCCACCCACGGTGGTGCCAGGGCTGAATCGCGAGGCCAGCGGGGTGGCAAAACTGGGACCCTTGACGCCGGTATGCCCGCCCGAGCGGGAGATCGCGGCCACCGGGGTGAAAGAGGCGAACGGTGGAAACGGTGGAAACGGTGGAA
>SKLO01000037.1 GCA_007123195.1 Verrucomicrobiales bacterium
ACCTCCAGATCAAACCGGCACTTGGCCACCGTCGCCATGCGGCGGCCGCGGACCCGGTCGGCGCGGGCCGGAATTTCCACCCCGTGGCAGACGCTGGCCACCGGTTTGCCCTGATCGAAAAACCACCGGGTGATCCGGATCAGGTCCTCGTCGTCACGAACATACTCCGGTGCCCGCCCACCCGAGAACAGGATTCCCAGATGATCGGCAGGTTCGACCTCAGCGAACGCCTGATCGGCCTGAATCTGATAACCCTCCCACTCTTTGGTGATCGTCCAGCCCGGCCGGATCTCATGCATCACCATCTGATAGAGCCGCTTCTCAGGCGCGATCACCACCGGCCTGATGCCGGCCTCCTGTAACCGGTAGTAGGGATACAGCGTGTCCACGGTTTCGGTCGCGTCACCGACCACGATCAATGCAGTTCCAATGCAATCAGCCATCGTGCCAACATAACCCCCGCCCACCCTGCCACGCCAGTCACAATCGGCACACCCGGGCGACTCTGGCAGGGTTCAAAGCGGGTGCCCATGCCCTTACCCCCCGCTGCCCCCCGTATCGACCCGGCCAGTGCAATGGTCAGACCCGTCAGACCCGGCCGACCAAACCCCCTTATTCCTCCGGCAGCCGGTTCAGCGTGTAGTAGGCATCAGGGTGATCCAGCGCGCGGCCGTCGACCGACCGGAGTCCGTCCGCCCGCAGCTCGTGCACATGCAGCGGCCGCAGCTCCCCCACCCGCAGCCGCAGCGACAACCCGTCGGCCGCCACCTCGACGCCGCTGATCTCATGCGCGCGGGTGTCGATCTCATCGCTGCCATAGGCGGACGAGTAGCGGTAGGTGTAGCTGCTCACCGACCAGGCATCGGGCGCCAGCGCGGTGGCGGGTTCCACCGGCGCGGTGAACCGCAACTCGAACCCGTCCGGCCGCGCGCGCATCTCCCGGATGGCAAACGGCGCCGCACCGGTGAACCGCACCCTCTCCAAGCCATAAGCACGAGGACCCAGCGACGACCAGCCGCGGTTGGTCATGCCGACAAACAGCGAGCCGTCGGGCGCGAACTCAAGCCGGAACACGGCCGAGGGAAAACCGTCGAGGAACGGGAAGCAGGCACCCTGATACTCGCCGCCGACCTTTTCAAGAAACACCCGGTTGATGCCGGCGTTGGTGAACTCACCCACCAGCAACTGGCCGTCGAACGGGCCGAACGCGCCGTCGGCATCGATCACGCGCAGGTCGGTGCCGCTGCGACCCATCTTGTGATACGGCAGCCACACCGCCGGCGGCACGAACTCGGGGCTGGCGGCGAGCGCCTCCGGATAAGGCACGTTGGCCGGCGGCACCCGGGTCAGCTTGAACGGCGCCCCCGGCAGGTCGTGGGTCGCGAGCGCTTCCTGGTTGCCGTAGAACACCCCGGGACGCAGGTGATACACCGGCGTCGCCGGCACCCAGGTGCCTTGTTGATCCGTGAAAAACACGTCGCCCTCAAGGTTCGTGCCCAGTCCCGCCGGCGAGCGCATGCCGGCGGCCTGCGGCGAAAACCGGCCGTCGTCGTCGATGATGCCGCCCCAACCGCGCCAGCCGATGCGGTTGTCGGCGTGCTCGCCCATGTCGAGGTTGAGCGTCACCCACAGGCGGCCGTCGCGGTCGCGCACCGGCCCGTAGGTATACGCGTGGTAACTGCCGGTCACGCTCCAGCCATCGGCCGCGGTCAGGTAGCTGTCGGCCGCGCCGTCGCCGCTGCGATCGGCCAAACGCGTGACCTCGGCGCGCTGCGCCACCAGCAGGTCGTCGCCGTCGAGCAACAGGCCGAGCGGCTCGTGCAGGCCGGAGGCAAACCGCCGGTATTGGATCGCCTCGCGGTCGTCGCCCAACACCCCGTCGAGCAGCCACACCTCGCCCTTGCGAATCGCCACCGCCAGCCGGTCGGGACCGATCCATTGCAACCCGCCCACCTCGAGCGCCAGTCCCTCGCCCGGCTTCCAGTCGCGGTCGCGCGAGTCGCTCGGCGAACTGGCGGTCAGAATCTTGAACCGTTCGTAGGCGGCCGGCTCGTCGGCCGCGCGCGCGCCGGCCATGACTAACAAGAGCACCACGACCGGCGCCAGTGCCGCCGGCGGTCGCCTGACAAAACCAGACCATCCCGGCATGGCCGTGGTTCGGGCCGCCGCGGAACGGGGGGCGCGGCCCGCGCGGGGGGATCCTGTTGCTTGAAAGTCGGTCATGGCCAGCGGTAGGTGAAAATCAGCACGCCGTCGCCGGCCCCGGCCTCGACGCGCACGCCCTCGGGATGATCGACCGCCGGCGCATCTCCATGCTGCCAACGCAGCTCGCGGACCAGCGCGCCGTCGTCGCCGGCACGAAAGGTTTCCGTCACCTCGCGACCATCGCGCACGCTGAGGAACACCGGCCGGCCGGCCGCGTCCAGCTCATAACCGCGGAAGCGGATCGCGGCCGCGGCTTGATCGCCGCCCGCCCCCGCGTCGTCCGGCTGCGGAAACCGGCGGACATGGTCGCCAAGCGGTTGGTCGAACGGCGGGAAACGCGAGAACCAGGTGTGGTAGGCGTCAAAAAACGCGCCCCGCCAGATCACCGCGGGTCGCGCGGCGTGGCCGTCGTAGGCCAGGTGCACGCCCTCGGGAAAGCCCACCAGGATGGCGCGGCTGCCGGCGTGCTCGAAGAACGCCCGCTGCACGATCGGGCGGTCGGCGGGCACCAGCTCGAATTGACCGCCGCGACGGTCGGGAAATCCCTCGGGAAGGCCCTCGCCATGCGCAATGAACGCCCAGATCGCCGCGATCTGCCGTTCGGTGTCGCCGTCGAGCACGTCCACCAGCGTCGAGCGCCCGTCGGGCCACAGCGCCGGCATCAGCGTGTCGGGCCGGTAACCGGCCGGGTCGAGCAGGTAGTCGCGAAACCACGCCGGCCGCAAGCGCTGGTCGAGCCCGGCGAGGTCGAGCCCGGGAATGCCAAGCGAGCGCTCGCCGGCCCAGTCGTGGCAGGCAATGCAATGGGTGCCACCGATGACGCCGAGCAGCTTGCGCCCGGCTTCGATCACCGTCTCGTCGGGCTGCTGGTCCGGCTGCGGCTGCGGATCCGCGGCGGCGGCCGGTGGCGGCGCGTCAAGTTGCTCCAGCCAGCCCGCCAGCGCTTCGGCGTGGGCCTCGTAATCCGGCATGCGGGTCGCCACATACGGCCGCACACGGGTGCCCTCGTCGCCTTCCAGCAGTCGTTGCAACCAGTCGCGCTTGAGCTTGCCTCCGATCCCGGTCAACGGCGGCGGGATCCGGCCGGCGTCGCCCAGACTGGGGTTGCCGGTGAAATAAGCGGCCGTGAACCGGTCCGGCCCACCGAGCCCGTCGCGCTCATGGCAGGCGGTGCAGTTCATCGCCGCCAGCGTCAGCCGCCCGTCGTCGCGCGGCATCGGGTCGGCCGCCAGGAACGCGCGCAATGACGCCAGCTGGCCGGACGACAGCGAATAACGCGGCAACCCGGAAGGCGGCTCGGCCGACAGGCAACCGCCATTCACTTCCCCGGCGTCGGCCGCGCCAGCACCAGCGGCCGCGCCGGC
>SKLO01000498.1 GCA_007123195.1 Verrucomicrobiales bacterium
ATTACTTCCCGTTCTCCAACTGGCCGATGTATGCCAACTTCGCCACCACCGCGACCTACATCTACGCGGTCGACGGCCATGGCAACGAGATCCCCTGGCGCACCACCTTCGGCCAGACCTCCGCGCCGCTGAAACGCCAGTATGAAAGCGAGCGCGACCGAATCGAGCGGCAGCAGGAGGTCGATCGGCACGAGGCCAACGTGCTCGGCGGCGAGGCCCTGATCACCCGCCTGGCCCATCGACTGTCGGCCGACCAACTCGAGGCCATGGGCGGCAGCCTGACCGTCCACTACATGGGGGTGACCTTCAGTGACGAGCACGAACTGGAACACCGCTCCAAGGCCGTTTCGGTGATCCAACTGGACGAGATCATCGCCGCCAAGCGCGCCGAAGAAGGGGGCGAAGAAGGGGGCGACCCGCCAGCGACGGAACCCCGCGACCAGAACGACGCCGATCCCACCGACGACGACCCCGCCGGCGAACAGGTCGATGACCAGGGCGATCTTGAGGGCGAAGCCAACGACCAGAGCGGCGATCAAGGCGATCAAGCCGAACCCGACGACCCGGCCGCCGCCGCCCTGCCGCCGGTCACAACCCCAGCCATGGAGGTGTTGGCATGACGTTCCCTAAAATGGTCCCGCGAATCCAGTTCGCCTGGTGGGAAACCCTGATCATGCGCGGCGGCTTCGCCTGGATCCTGTTCCAGGAATTCCCCAGGCTCGCGCGCCTGCCGTCCCTGCAGGAAGCGCAGGAAGGCCTGCCGTTCCCCAACGGCCTGGCCAAGTTCTTCGATCTGTCCTGGGTGCTGGTCGAGTCGAACTTCGAAATCCTGCAGATGCTGATGCTGTTGCTGGCCGGCCTCTACACGCTCGGCATCGCCTTCCCGCTGGTCTGCACCGGCCTGTTTGTCGTCTACGTGCTGCCGCCCACCCTGCAGAACTCGCTCGGGTCGATCAGCCATTACTACCAGATGATGGTCCTGCTGCTGTTGTTCCAGGCGCTGGCCGCCTGGGTCTGGACCATCCACAATCGCGGCCTCAGCTGGCGCGGCTTCATCCTCGTGCCCAGCGACCTCCACTCGTTCGTGATCCGCGTCACCATGCAGGTGCTGGCCGCCAACTACGTGCTCTGCGGCATCACCAAGCTGCTCAACAGCAACTTCAAGTGGGTCTGGAACTCGCGCTACATGCCACTGCAGATCGAGAAAATCGAGCGCCAGCACTACTACAACCGGCTCGAGGTGCCGGACATGGGCTGGGGCGGCAAGGTCGCCCAGTGGGTGATCGAACACCCCTGGCTGTGCATCGTCTTCTACGGCCCCGGGCTGATCTTCGAGCTGCTGGCGTTTCTGATGCTGTTCGGCCGCGCCTGGGCGTTCTGGATCGGGGTCATGACCCTGCTGATGCACCGGCTGATCCTGCTGACCATGGGCCTGAACTTCGAGCAGCATGAGATCATGGTGCTGCTGTTCATGATGAACATCCCGTTCTGGCTCGTGTTCTTCGCCCGCAAGGGCGCGGTCAAGGCCGGTTTCCTCAAGCCGGACCCCATGCAGCACGCGCTGACCAACACCAAGTGACCGGCAACAAGGAACCAAGAACAAAGAACCAGGAACCAAAACCCCATGCTGCACAACGTTTACTTCTGGCTCAAGGCCGACACCAGCCCGTCCGACCGGCTCTACTTCGAGGCCGAACTCCAGCGCCTGCTGTTGATCGACGAGATCGAGTGGGGCATGACCGGGCGGCCGGCCCCGACCGCCGAGCGGCCGCAGACCGACCACAGCTTCGACTACTCGCTGCACCTCAGGTTCAAGAGCCGGGAACTGCACGACCATTACCAGTCCGAGGCCCACGCCGCTCACCAGCGCTTCATCACCGAGTGCCGGCCGTTTTTTGACCAGGTGAAAATCTACGACTCGGAATCGTTGTGACCCGGCTTCGGGCCCACTGATGTCTGCCGCCGCCGAATTGTCCACGCCGCCGGAGCCATCCCCTGCCGACCGGGCGCGGCGGCGCCACTGGACGGCGGCGCGTCTGGTGCATCTGGCGGGCGGTCCGGCGCTGCTGCTGCTGACGCTGCTGACCCCGTCGCCGCAGGGCCTGGACCCGGCCGGCTGGCACATGGTCGGGCTGGGCCTGTGGATGGCCTGGTGGTGGATGACCGAGGTGATCCCGATCCCGGCCACGGCGCTGCTGCCACTGGCGGCGTTTCCTCTTCTCGACATCGCCGACAGCCGCGCGGCGGCGGCGCCCTACGCCGACCCGGTGATCTTCCTTTTCATGGGCGGGTTCCTGCTGGCGATCGGCATGCAACGCTGGCAGCTGCACCGGCGGCTGGCGCTGGCGATCCTGCGACGATCGGTCGGCAGCCCGTCGGCGGTGGTGTTCGGCTTCATGCTCGCCACCGCGGTGCTGAGTGCCTGGGTGAGCAACACGGCGACGGTGATGATGATGTTCCCGATCGCGCTGTCGGTGATCGCGGTGATGGCCACCGGGACGGCTGTCGATCCCGCCCGGAAGGCCGCTTTGAAGGACTCCGCCCCCGGTGCCGCCGAGATCCGCGCCGCCGAGGCGGTCGATCCCGGGTTGCGGCGGTTTCGCATCGCGTTGCTGCTGGGCGTGGCGTATGCGGCCAGCATCGGCGGGGTCACCACCCTGATCGGCACCCCGCCGAACGCGCAGCTGGCCGGTTTCATGGGGCGGACCTACGGGGTGGAGATTGGTTTCGGCCGCTGGATGCTGCTCGGGGTGCCGCTGGCGGCGGTGACCCTGCCGCTGGTGCATTGGTGGCTCACGCGGGTGGTGTATCCGCTGCGCGGGGTGTCGCTGGGCGCGGCGGGGGAGCAGATCGACCGCGAGTGGCGTTCGTTGGGCCGCATGAGCGGACCGGAGTGGACGGTGGCGGCGGTGGTGTGCATGACCGCCTGCGCCTGGGTGGCGCGGCCGTTCCTCGGCGGCATGCCGTGGACGCTGTTGAACGACACCGCGATCGCCATCACCGGGGCGCTGTTGTTGTTCCTGCTGCCGGCCTGGGGACAAGGGCGGCCGCTGCTGGTGTGGGAGGACGCCAAGGACCTGCCGTGGGGCGTGCTGGTGTTGTTCGGTGGCGGGCTGGCGCTGGCACACGGGGTCAGCGGCACCGGCGTGGCCGAATGGCTGGCGGGCGGTCTCGGGGCGGTCGATGTGCCGCTGTGGCTGCTGGTGGCGCTGGCCGGGGGACTGGTGTTGTTGTTGACCGAACTGACCAGCAACACCGCCACCGCGGCTGCGTTCCTGCCGGTGGTGGCGGCGGTGGCGGTGGGACGCGGGGCCGACCCGATGCTGCTGGCGGTGCCCACCGCGCTGGCGGCGAGTTGCGCCTTCATGCTGCCGGTGGCGACGCCGCCCAACGCGATCGTCTACGGCAGCGGCTGGATCCGGATCCGCCAGATGGCAACCGCCGGACTGGGGGTCAACTTGTTGTTCATCCTGCTGCTGCCGGTGCTGGTGCTGACACTCGGACGATGGGTGTTCGGGTATTGAGCGGTCGACGGCCCGGGTGATCCGGGCCGGACCCGACGGCGCGCCAACCGGCCGGGCCGGCGCCCGCCATCCAGGCGGCGCGGTGAAAATCAGTGGACAGGGCCGGTGCCCGCTTCTATCCGGCGGGATGCAATTGATTGATGGCAAGGCGGTGGCGGGGCGGGTGCTGGCCCAGTGCAAGGACGATGCGATGCGCCTCACCGCCGAGGGCCGGGCGCCGGGCCTGGCGGTGGTGATGGTCGGCGACGACCCGGCCTCGCGCGCCTACGTGGGGTCGAAAGAGCGCACCTGCGTGCAGCTGGGATTCCACTCGGTCAAGCACGAGCTGCCGGCCGACACCACCCAGCAACAGCTGGTCGGGCTGGTGCGCCAGTTGAACGACGACCCGGAGATCGACGGCATTCTGGTGCAGTCGCCACCGCCGGCGCACATCGACGAGGCGGCGGTGGTGCGCATGATCGATCCCGCCAAGGACGTCGACGGTTTTCACCCTGACAACGTCGCCAAGCTGGCGATGGAGGACGACAGCGCGTTCGTGCCGTGCACACCGCTTGGGGTGCAACGCCTGCTGCAGGAGTCGGGCGTCGACACCGCCGGCGCCGAGGCGGTGGTGGTTGGCCGCAGCATGATTGTCGGCAAGCCGATGGCGCTGCTGCTGAGCCGCCGCGGGCCGGGGGGCGATGCCACCGTCACCATCGCCCACTCGCGCACACGGGACCTGGCGGCGGTGTGCCGGCGCGCCGACATCCTGGTGGCCGCGATCGGCCGGCCGCGAATGATCGGTCCCGACCATGTGAAGGACGGGGCGGTGGTGATTGACGTCGGCATCAACCGGATCGAGGACGCCGGCGACAAGCGCGGTTACCGGCTGGTGGGCGACGTCGATTTTGACCTTGTGGCGCCGCGCTGCCGGGCGATCACGCCGGTGCCGGGCGGGGTCGGTCCGATGACCATCGCGATGCTGATGGAGAACACCATTCGCGCGCGCCGCCGCCGCGGGGTTTGATCCGGCGGGCGGGCGCTGCGCCAGTGAGTCGGTGAGTCAGTGAGTCAGTGAGTCGGTGAGTCGGTGAATCGGTGAATCGGTGAATCGGTGAGTCAGTGAGTCAGTGAGTCAGTGAGTTAGGTTTGCGATTAACCATTAACCATTAACCATTAACCATTAACCATTAACCATTAACCATTAACCATTAACCATTAACCCACCCTCCCCGACTCCCGGGTCACCACCAGCAAGCGCTGCTCGAGGTCAGTGGACAGCTGATCCCAGGTGAAGCGCCAGGTCCAGTTGCGGTCGGAGATGACCCCGGGCTGGTTCATGCGGCTGTCGGAGCCGAGGCCGAGCACATCCTGCAGCGGCCAGATGGCGAGCCTGGCCTCGGAGCGGGCGATGGCGCGGATGTAGTCCCAGTTGAGTTCCGAGCCGTCGGTGCCGGTGTAGTTGAGGATCGTCCGGCGCTCCTGGTCGATCTGTTCCTGAGTGCGGGTGGAGTCGCCGCCGGCCTGGCTTTGAAACAACCCCATGGTGGTGTCGTTGTCGTGGGTGCCGGTGTAGGCGACGCAATTCTCCGGGTAGTTTTCCGGGATGTATTCCTCGGCCAGCGAGTCGGCGCCGAACGCGAACTGCAGCACGCGCATGCCGGGCAGGCCGAACTGGTCGCGCAACTGATGCACGTCCTCGGTGATCAAGCCGAGGTCCTCGGCGATGATCGGGATGTCGCCGAACTCCTGCTGCAAGGCCTCGAAGAACCGCCCGCCGGGACCGTCGACCCAGCGGCCGTTCATGGCATGGTCGTCCTCGGCGGGGATTTCCCAGTAGCCGGCGAAGCCGCGGAAGTGGTCGATGCGGACGATGTCCACCATGGCCAGGATGTGGCGCAGGCGGGCCAGCCACCAGCCGTGATTTTCCTGCTGCAACCGGTCCCAGCGGTAGAGGGGATTGCCCCAGCGCTGGCCGGTTTCGGAGAAGTAGTCGGGGGGCACGCCCGCGACCACGGTGGGCTGGCCGCTTGGGTCGAGGAAAAACAGGTCGCGCCGGGCCCAGCAGTCGGCGCTGTCGTGGGCGACGAAGATGGGGATGTCACCGATCAATTTGATGTCCAGTTCGCGGGCGCGGGAGCGCAGGCGTTCCCACTGGCGGAAGAACAGGAACTGCAGGATCCTGGCGTCCTCGATTTCGTCGACCAGGCCGGCCATGACCTCCGCCATGGCCTCGGGCCGGCGGTCGCGCAGCGGTTGCGGCCATGAGGTCCATGGCAGTTGCTGGTGGTGCTTCTTGAGCACGGTGAAGAGGGAGAAATCATCCAGCCAGGCGGCCTCGCGCCGGCAGAACGCCTCGTAGGCCTCGCGCAGGAACGGGCTTTGCCGGCAGCGCAGGCGGAAGTTCTGGCACACCAGTTCCAGCAAGGCGGTCTTGACCTCGATCAGCGGGCCGAAGTCGATCCGGTCGGAAGAAAACCCGGGGTAGACCGACAGCTCCTCCTCGCTGAGGAAGCCGTCGCCGACCAGTGCGGCGGGGGAGATCAGCAGCGGGTTACCGGCGAACGAGCTGGTGCTTTGATAGGGCGAATTGCCGTAGCCGGTGGGGCCGAGCGGCAGGATCTGCCAGGCGCGCTGGCCGCAGCGCTGCAGGGTGGCCAGCCATCGGTGGGCTTCGGGACCGATGTCGCCGATGCCATAGCCGGACGGCAACGAGGTGAGGTGCAGCAGGACGCCGCTGGAACGTGGCACTTGGATCATGATCGTCTAGTGTGCTGTCTCCGGATTTTGAAAAGGAAGGCTGACGGATTGTGCACACCCATTGCGGAGAAAGCACACCAGGGTCCGGGTCGGCGCATCATTCATGCCGCGCCGACCGCCCGGTCTTCAACGGCCATGTCCGTCCACGGCCCGGTCACAGGCTTGAATTGTCCGCCTTGGTCTGTCCGGCGCCGCGCACCAGGTATTTGTAGCTGGTCAACTCCGGCAGGCCCATCGGTCCGCGGGCGTGGATTTTGTCGGTCGAAATACCGATCTCGGCGCCGAAGCCGAACTCCCCGCCGTCGTTGAACCGGCTGGAGGCGTTCCACAGCACCGCGGCCGAGTCCACCTGCAGGAAAAACCGCCCGGCCGCCTCCGCGTCACCGGTCACGATCACGTCGCTGTGGCGCGAGCCATGACGGTTGATGTGGGCCATCGCGTCCTCCAGCGAATCCACCACCCTTACCGCCAGAATCAGGTCGAGGTATTCCGTCGACCAATCTTCCTCGGTGGCGGCGGTCAGGTCGGGGACCAGCACCCGCGCGGCCTCGTCGCCACGCAACTCCACGCCCCGATCGCGCAGCACCGCCGCCGCCTGCGGCAGGAAGTCGGCGGCGATGTCGCGATGCACCAGCAGCGTTTCCAGCGCGTTGCACACCCCGGGTTTCTGGGTCTTGCCATCGACCGTCAATCGCAGTGCCATCTCCAGATCGGCCTGCCGGTCCACGTAGAGGTGGCAGATGCCGTCGTAGTGTTTGATCACCGGCATGCGCGCCAGCGACACCACCGTCTCGATCAGGCCGCGCCCCCCGCGCGGAATGATCAGGTCGAGCCACTGGTCCATCTGCGCCATGACCTTGACCGATTCCCGATCGGTGAACGGGATCAATTGGATCGCGTCCGGCGGCAGGCCCGCCCCGGCCCCGCCAGCGGCCAGGCTGGTGGCGATCGCGCGGTTGGAGTGGATCGCCTCCGAGCCTCCCCTCAGGATGGTTGCATTGCCGCTCTTGAAGCACAACGCGGCCGCGTCGGCGGTGACGTTGGGCCGGGACTCGTAGATGATGCCGATGACCCCGATCGGCACCCGCACCTTGGCGATGTCGAGCCCGTTCGGTGGCCGCCAACGGTGCAACTCGACCCCCACCGGGTCGGGCAGGGTGGCGATGTGACGCAAACCGTCGGCCATGGCCCGCAGCCGCTCCGGATCAAGCCGCAACCGGTCGGTCATCGCCGCCGACAGGCCGCGCGCGGCCGCGGCCTCAAGGTCGCGGGCATTGGCCCCCAGAATGGCTTGCTCATCCGCCAGCAAACCGTCCGCCATCGCTTCCAGCACCCGGTTCTTCTGGTCTGTCGGCATGGCCGCCAGCGCCAGCGCCGCAGCCCGCGCCCGCTCGCCCATGGCATGGACAATCGCCGTCAGGTCACCAGCCGCTCCGGAGGGTTTGGCAGCTGATTCGGTGGCGATCATTGATGGCATTTCGGGGCTCGCGCTCGACATGGATCTGATTCGGTTCGGTTCGTGCGGACGGCATTCACCGGCCGGCGACGGCCCGGCGGACCATCGCCCGGCTCGGTCGTCAACCTGCCGTGGATTCCGCCCCGGGCAATGCCGAAAACCCGGGCTTCAGACTCCCGACTGCTCAAGCCTCCACCACCGGGGTCGGCTGGCGCGCCAGAAATCGGGTGGCAAAACCGAGGCCGTTGACCAGTTCCACCAACTGCTCGGGCTTGCGTCCGTCGGCGATCACCACCTCGACGCCAGCCTCAACCGCCTCGCGGGCGGCCCGCAGCTTGGACGCCATGCCGCCCACCGACAAGTCCCCCTTTTCATCCCGCGCATAGTGAAGGACCGCATCAATGTTGTCGACCTCGCGGACGATGCGCCCCGGGTCAGTCTCGTCGGGCGGCAGCAGACCAGGGGCCGTGGTCAGCATCAGCAATTGACGCGCCCGCATCAACCCGGCCACACGCGCCGACAGGATATCATTGTCGCCGAACCGAAGCTCGAACACCGCCACTGAATCGTTCTCGTTGATGATCGGCACCACCCGCGGGATCTCGAGCAGCCGGTTGAGGGTGGAGCGGATCCGGTCGCGCCGGATCTCGGTCTCAAGATCGTCGTGGGTCAGCAACAGCTGGGCCACGCGCAGTCCCTGCTCCTGAAATAGGTCCTCGTAGCGACGCATCAGCCGGCACTGGCCGATCGCGGCACAAGCCTGCAGGGTGGGGATGTCATCGGGGCGCTGTTCCAGATTGAGCGCCGTCATGCCGGCTCCGACCGCCCCGCTGCTGACCAGCAGGCAGCGCTGGCCGAGTTCATGCACCTTGGCCACCGCCGCCACCAACCGCTGCAAGCGGCCATAATCCAACTCGGCGCCGGCATCCTGGGTCAGAATACCGGTGCCCAACTTGAGAACGATCGGTCCATTGGCAGAGCTGGTGGTCATGGAAGCAGCGGCAACAGCGGCCGACGACGGACCGCCGCGAAACAAATCGGCGAACCGTCCCGCCGTCAAGGCGGGAACCAACGGAGGGCGCGGCGATGGCGGATCCCGGCCTCGGACCCGCGGCCGGCGCCTTGCGCAACCATCGCGGATTCAACGCTCCGCGCCGTTGTCAGGGTGGCCGCCGCAGTATCGCAGACACCGACCGCCCAATTTATGAGACGACAGGTCCACCGCACCAACCCCCCTCCGCCACCGCTCCACGTCGATGTCCCGGTCGATTTTGCAGCAAATGCCTCATTTTGATTCTCGACAGCCCCTGACCGTTCTGCTTTACTGCCGCTCGCCTTCCGGGGCGACCCCGGCAAAAAGACTGGACAGAACCGACTCAATCCCCTTTTTCTATCAACCATGACATCCTTTTCGCCCCTTCAATCCCACGGCTGGTCGTTGACACCCCGTCGTTGGATGCCCGCGCTGCTCGTGTTCACCGGCATGCTTCTGGTGGCCCCTGAAGCCATGGCTCAAGCGGCCGAAGCCGACGAGGCCGGCGAGGCCACCCGCATGATCGACCAGGTCCTCGCCGCCGGCGGCTGGATGGTTCCCATCGCCATCTGCTCGCTCATGACCCTCGCCCTGATCGTGCTCAACTCGCTGCAGCTGACCACCAAGAAATTCTGCCCGCCGGAGCTGAAGGACAACCTGATGGCCAACATGCAGGAAGTGCGCGTGCGCAGCGCCATCGAACTGGCCTCGCAAAGCCCGACCTACCTCGGTCGCATGATGACCGTCTCACTGCCGTTCGTCGATGCCACCGACCCCGAAACGCTCGGCCGCGAGCGGGTTGAGGACGCCATCGCCGAGTTCACCGTCAAGGAAAACCGCCCCTACATGGCCTGGATCAGCTACCTGTCGGTGCTCGCCCAGGCCTCGCCGATGCTCGGACTGCTCGGCACCGTGGTCGGCATGGTCAAGGCCTTCGCCACTCTGGCAACCACCGGCGGCGCCGATCCGGACGCCCTCGCCGGCGACATCTCACTGGCCCTGATGACCACCATGGGCGGCCTGATCGTGGCCATTCCCTCGGTGTTCGCCTACTACTTCTTCCGCAACCAGCTGGCCAAGGTGGTGGCCGCCTGCCACGAGGCCGCCGCCGAGATGATCGACACGGCCATCGCCACCGTCAACGCCGACCATCAGTTCGCCAAGGTGCCCGAAGGCCTGCAGGGCGAGTGATGATGCCCGGCCCGTGCCCCGGCCGAATGACCGATGGCGGATTCGGCCGGGGCGGGACCCCGGCAACAGACCGGCGGCCGGACCGAACCGGCCGCTTTGAACGCCCCGGCCCGGGAAAGCGTCCAACCCAGTCAGTCAGTCAACACCGACCACCGAAGACCCCATGGCCTCACCGAAGCTAGTCGCAGCCAGTCGAGACGATCTCGAGGACATCAGCCAGGACATGTCGCCCATGATCGACCTGGTGTTCCTGCTGCTGATCTTCTTCATGACGGCGTCGACCCTGATCATCAACCGCCTCGACCCCGAGGTGACACCACCGGTCGCCGACAAGGCCATCCCCCCCACCGTCGCCGCCGGCCGCATCGTGGTCAACATCCACGCCGACGGCACGTTCACCGACGAAAGCACCGCCACCCTCGCCGACCTCGACGCCATCACCGCCTACGTTCGCGAGCGCGACACCATCAACGAGCGCAACAGCGTGCGCAGCCGCCTGGTGCTGCGCGGCGACCGTGACGCGATCGTGCGCTACTCCAAACAAGTGGTCAAGGCGGCCGGCGACGCCGGCGTCAACGAGGTCATCTTCAGCGCCTATCAGGTCCATCGAGAATAGCCCGCCAACCCGCGGCCACCGCGGCACAACCACGCCAGTCCCCCGCCACCGAGGCCACCGTTTCCAACACCGTTTCCCCACATACCCCGCTCATGGCCAGACGACGACATCTCCGCCCGCTTGAGAGCAACACCCCCGGTCTGGACATCTCGTCCCTGATCGACGTCGGTTTCATGCTGCTGTTCTACTTCCTGGTCACGTCGACCCTGCAACCGCGTGAGGCCGACCTCGGGATGGAACTGCCCACCGACACCCCGTCCGGCAACCCGATCCAACTCGACCCCGTCAGCATCCGCGTGACCATCGACGGCGCGATCCTGATGTCCGACCAACAGCTTGAAGAGCCGGGCGGTCCCTCGGATGTGCCCACCCTGACCCAGGAGATCCAACGCTACTACGACGCCACCCAGGCCCTCGGCCAGGAGCCGGTGGTCATCGTGGCTGCCGACGACGAGGCCAACCAGCAGCGCTTCATCGACGTGCTCAACGCGCTTGCAAGCACCGGCATCACCAGCATCACCCTCACCGGGTTCAAGGACGACTGAGCCGGGCCGTGCAAGGTCGCTGGCTGGAATCCGGACAGCGATCACGCGGACGAGGGGCAGCCAGGCATTCCGGGCCACGGAGTCCGAGAACACCGAGCCCGCGGTTGACCCGACCATCCCGTCCGGCAGCTGTCCCGCCGCCCGCAAGCACGGCATGGCCGGCAGCGAACCAGCCGCCATCACCCGGTTCCCACAGACCCGGGTCATTCCCTCCGGCCCCGCCGCCGGGAGATTCGCCAGCACGTTTTTTTCGTCATAAACGCCGGTTCGGGATTCCAATTTCCTGCAGAACCTAATAACATCCGGCCTCCGTCAGTTCTGGTTTTAACGACATCATGCAAACCACCTTGCTCTCGCACCCCGATCCCACGCCCGGGCGTCCGGTCCGGTCACACATCCTGAGGACCACCATGGCCACCCTGCTGGCCGTCCTGGTCGTGCTTCCCGCGACCCTGGTGCCGGCTCAGGACGAGGAGGACGCCAGCGTCAATGCCCTGTTCAACCGCTCCACCGATCACATGGAGCGCGGCGAGTGGCAGGAGGCGCTCAACGTGCTGAACCGCCTGATCCAGATCTACGGCGCCAACGACGGCCAGGACGGCATGCGCGACTTCGGCCCCGCCTTCGGCCTGATGTATTACCGTCGGGGTTTCTGCTACAAAAATCTCGGGGAATTCGGCCAAGCCATCACCGAATACACCAGGTCCTTCGAGCAGTTCGCCAACAAGGACGACACCGCCGCCGGCCAGCAGAACCCGGTGTGGGAACTGTCCGCGCTCGAGATCGGCGCCTGCCATCAGGCTCTCGGCTCCTACTCGGAGGCCCTTGAGTGGTATGAGAAATTCGCCTCCCTGGCGCCTGATCCCCACATGTATGACGTCGCCGCGTTCCGCCTGCAACTCGCCGTGTGCTACGTCAAGACCGGCAACCTCGAGCGCGGCCGCGAGGTGGTGAACCAGGTGTTCGACCGGGTCGACGGCGCCCGCGCCCGCCCGGAGGCCCTCTACCGCGGATTCCTCTCGCTGGCCGAAGGCTGGGTCAACCCTGGACAGGGAGAGGAACAGGCCATGGAACAGGAGGCGCTCGACTTCATCCGCGAGCGCGGCGACATGCTGGCGGTCACCCCGTATGACAAGGGCCGTTACCAGTTCAACAACAGGCTGCTCATCTACGCCCGCCAGGCCTCCGAGCGGGGCATGTTCGCGCTCGCGGTCCAGCTGTTCGGGATGATGTCCAGCCCCAGCGAAATCCTCGACGACCTCAACACCCGCGCCGCCCGCCTGCCCAACCCGCCACAGAACCTGCTCGACGAAATCGCTGCCTACGAAGAAAAACGCACCGCTGAAAATTCGATCGAGATCATCGCCCTGGTCAGCCTGGCGAACACCTTCGAGCGGATGAACAACTTCCGTCCGGGCTACACCATCTACACCCAGCTGGTGCTCGACCGCCCGGGCCATGAATTGAGGCCCGACTTCCTCTATGGCGCCACCCGCTGCGCCATCGCCGTGCGCGACGTGCCGGGCGCGGTTCAGTTCGGCATGACCTTCCGCGAGGAGTTCCCCGACCACGCCTACATCGCCATGATCAATTCGTTGTTGATCGAAAGCCTGTTCTACGCCGGGCGCTACACCGAGGTGCTCGACATCGCCCAGCGCGTGCGCCGCGGCATGGAGGTCGGTGCCCCGGAACGCGACATGCCCGATTTCGC
>SKLO01000640.1 GCA_007123195.1 Verrucomicrobiales bacterium
CATGCCGTGCACCAGCACGACGCCCCGGGCTGCGATTTCACCGCCGAACGCCTGATCGCCGAGCTTGGCATCGAGGGCTACTCGCGCTTCGAGGGCGACTTCCATCGTCAGGTGATCCGCCTTGCCGCGGAAGCCCTGCGGCAAGGCGTGGCCGAGGCCCGCGAAGTCACCCACTGGGGCTTCGGCGAGGCCGAAGTGAAGCAGGTGGCCAGCAACCGGCGCATTCTCGGCGACGACGGCCGGGTCCGCGCCACCCGCTTCACCGCCACCCGCGATCCCGAACTGCGGGCGGAACCGGAAGGGTTGATCGATCCCATGGTCAGCGCTTTGAGCTTTTGGCAGGACGACACCCCGCTGGCGATCCTGACCAGCTACGCCTGCCATCCCCAGAGCTACTACCGCATCGGTGTGCCGCACCCCGATTTCCCCGGCATCGCGCGCTTCATCCGCGCCCAATCGCTGCCCCACACCCTGCACGTGCACTTCATGGGCGCCGGCGGCGATGTGGGCGCGGGAAAATACAACGACGGCTCGTGGGACAACCGCATGGTGCTGGCCCGGCGCCTGGCCGAGGGCATGCGCGAGGCCTTTGAAGCCACCGAACGCCAACCGCTGGCGGCCGACGACATCGGTTGGTCGTTGGTCAGGGTCGCGCTGCCGGTGGCTCCGCACCTTGATCGCGATGACCTGGTGGGGAAACTGCGGGCGACGCCGCCTCAGGGTTACATCTCCTACGCCGACCAGCTGGCCTGGCTGACCCGCAGCGAGGCCGGCCACCGGATCGACGTGACCTGCCTGCGCGTGGGCGACAGCCGCATGCTGCATCTGCCGGGGGAACTGCTGGTCGCCTACCAACTGGCCGCGCGCGAAATGCGCCCCGATCTCCGCGTCATGGTGGCCGCCTATGGCGACTACGGCCCGGGTTACATCGGCACCGCGGCATCCTACGCCGAGGGCGGGTATGAAACCAGCGAGCGGGCCAGCGGCGTGGCCCCGGAGGTGGAACCGGTGCTGCTCGACGCCATGCGCGAGTTGCTCGAAGCGCCGCAGCCGTGAGGTCGTGAGGTCGTGAGGTCGTGAGGTCGTGAACGGATTTCGCGGCCCGGCCGCTGACAAACGTTTTTACCAGTGATGAACCACGACGCCCCGTCCGAACCTGTCGATTGGGAACAACTCTACCGCGAAGGCCACACCCCTTGGGACAAGGGCCGGGCGCATCCCTGGCTACTGGAAGTGTTGCAAGGTGCGGCGACGGCCTTTGACCCGGGTCCGAGCGCGGAGCCGGCCGCGGAGACCGGCGCCGCTTCCATTTTGGTGCCGGGTTGCGGCACCGGTCACGACGTGGCGGCCCTGGCGCACCGCTTCCCCGCCCGTCGCGTGACCGGCATCGACGTGGCCCCGTCGGCGCTCGCCGCCGCCCGCGAACGCACGGCGCAGCTGCCGAACGCGGACATCATCGAGGCCAACCTGTTCCACCCGCCGGCATCATGGCGCGGCGCCTGGCAGGTGGTGTTCGAGCACACCTGCCTGAGCGCCTTGCATCCGTCGCAGCGCCGCGACTACGCCGCCGCCGTGCGCGAGCTGTTGACACCGGGCGGCCGGCTGGTGGCGGTGTTCTTCCTCGAGCCCGACATGGATCCCGGCGAACAGGGGCCGCCGTTCGGCGTGACCCGCGAAGAACTGGACGCCATGCTCGACCCCGGTTTCAGGCTGGTCGAGAGCCGTTTTCCCATCCCCACCTACGAAGGCCGCGAGCGGCGCGAGGAATGGCGGGTCTACGAGGCCTGGTGACTGCCGACCGGATGGAGTGGCCGCCGGCATCGGCGCTCGGATGGATCCCGCGCCGTCAATGGGCTGGTTCCGCGAGGGTGGAACGCTGCCGTCGGTCGCCGCGCATGATCACCCCGGTGGCCGTAACCACGCCGCACCCTCGACGCCCCGCCTCACCAAACCGCCTGCGCATTGCCCGCGAAGAGCCAAAGCTCCCGCAGGTCGCGAACCCGCCGTTACCCCCAACCTCCACGCCCGTCCTGCGAACGCGGCTCGCCAGGGACGGCTCGCCCTACCGTTGCCAGCGCCACTGACCGGGCCTGCTGCCAACCGGCCAGTGGATTGGGTCCCGATGGCTGCGGCAGCGCCACCCGGGCGCCGCCGTGGCGGTGCGATTCGAACACCGCCATGGTCATGGCCACCACGGTGCGGCCCTCAATTGCGCCGCACAGCGGGGCGCGATCTTCCCGGATGGCGGCGAACAGGTCGCGCACCGCAGCCCCATGTCCGCCGATCTGGTGCCTGATGTCGGCCACTGGTTCAGGTTGGTCGACGCCGGCGCTGGTGACCGGCACCCATCGACGTAATTCAGGAGCGGGGACGAACGGATTGCCTTCCATCAGGTGGACGAGCGGTTCGAGGTCGACCCGCAGGTCGATGATTCCACCCGTGCCGACCAGTTGCAGGCCGAACGGGGCTCCTCTGGGCGCGGCCTCCTTGATGGAGTCAAAGAACAGGGGCACCCCGGCTTCCATCTCGAAGCGGGCGTGGATCTGGTCGCCCACCAGAGGGCCGACCCCCTCATCGCCCTCAAACACGTCCGCCGCGGTGGCCGGGCGGCCGTCCTGCTGAATGTGGGCGCTGCAAGCCAGGGGTTGCCCGGCGAAACCAAGCGCCAGATCAAACACATGGGATCCCAGCACCCACAAGTCGAGACCGCCCCCACGGTGGTCTTCCTTGCCGCGGCCGCGGAGCTCAAGCAAGCGACCGATCGCTCCCTCCTCGATCAACCTGGCCACCACGGGCAGCACCGGGTGGTAGCGGTTGCGATGGGCGAGGGCGAGCTTGGTGTTGCTGGCGCGGCAGGCTTCGACAATGGCGTCGGCCTCGACAAGGTCGCGGCAGAATGGCTTTTCCATGTAAATCCCGGCGGCACCGGCCTCGGCCGCGGCGATGGCCATGGCGTGGTGCTGATCGATGTGGCGCGGGGCAATCGACACCACGTCCGGCCGGACTTCGGCCAGCATGGCGCGGTAGTCCTGGAAGCCGGCGTCAGCCGGCAGGCCGAGGCGCCCGGTGGCAGCGCTGAGGCCGTCGGCGTGCGCATCCGCAACCGCCACGACAGTGGCCAGTTCCGGGGGCAATTGGCCCCAGAGAGTGTCCAGTTGGTGGCCGTAGTTGCCGCGCCCCGTGTGACCGATCACCGCGACCCTGAACGGTGCTGCGGCTTGCCCCGCCGCCGTGGCCCGGGCCGGGGTTCCGAACGGAGTCCGCCAGGCGTGTGCCGCCCCCGCGGTCAGGGTGGCCTGGAGCAGACGGCGGCGCGTGAGGATGGATTTCGTCATGGCATGTCATGGTGGCCCGTTTCGGCCCGCCGGGGAAGGGTTTTCCAAATCGATCTCCGTACCCGGCGCCGGCACCGGTGCAGACAGATTCGCCCCCAGCCGTCGTTTGACAGGGGCGGGCGCCCATGAAAGGTGTAGCGGCGCAGGCCCTGAACGGGTCTCCGCGGCAGGAAGTGACCCGTTTGCCCGCATGCACCGCGGCGGCACCGCCGCGGGCAGCCCCTGTTTCC
>SKLO01000064.1 GCA_007123195.1 Verrucomicrobiales bacterium
CCTCACCCTGGACTTCACCGTCAGCGGCGAGCGTGAACTGGACATTGAGTTCGTCTCTCATGCCGGTGAACCGCTGCTGAGCGGAATCGAACTGATCAGCGAAGAAATACCATGAACAACGCAGGGAAAACCACAAAAAATGCCAAGGTGGCGCTGGTCACGGGCGGCAACAGCGGGATTGGCGAGGCCATTGTCCGGGCGCTGGCTCGCGGCGGATGGCGGTTGGTCGTCGCCGGACGCCGGCAACCGGAGAACGAGAAAGTCGCAGCGGACGTGGCCAGGGAGTTTGGGGTCGAGGCGATGCCCCGCGCCGCGGACGTTTCCCGTGAAGCTGATTGCCTGAACCTGATTCAGGACACGGTCTCGTCATGGGGACGGCTGGATCTGCTGGTGAACAATGCGGGCATCGGCGGCGGTGGAAAGATCGCCGAATCCTCCACCGAAGACTTCGATCGCGTGGTTCGGACCAATCTCTACTCGACCTACTGGTGCAGCCGCGAGGCCTACCGGCACATGACCACGCAACCGGTCGATACCGACAGCGGATTGCGCGGCGCCATCATCAACATCTCCTCCCTCTGCGGCATCGAGGCCTGGGCGGGCTCGGGAATCTACTGCGCATCCAAGCACGGCGTGATGGGCCTCAGCCGCGCCATGGCCGACGAAGGCGGCCAGGACTTGATCCGCGTCGCCGCCATCTGCCCGGCCATGGTCGCCACGCCCATGACCGGCGTCGCCGGTCCCGATTACATCGCTCCGGATGATATCGCCTCCACGGTTGTCTATCTGCTTGGACTAACGTCGGCCGCGTGGCCGGTGGAAGTCGTGGTCAGGCGCCGCGGCGCGGATTGAAACAGCTGTAGGATCGTGGCTGGCGGCCGGCGCGCAAGTCCCCGGATTCAGGGCTGACAGCGGTGATGACATTGAATCGGGGCGCCCGGTGCCGGTGGGGACTGGTGTGCCGGCTCCGGGTGGCGAGGTGGTGAAACGATGACAAGGCGGAGGGCCCGATGGCGGCGGCAACGATCCGTCCACCGCTGGTGGCGCTGGCTCACTCCCGTGGCGGCAACAGCCGGGCCAGTTCTTCCGGCTGCAGCGCGCGATCAAACACCGCCACCTCGTCGAGCCGTCCCTGCCAGGAATCACTGCGGTCGCTGCGGCCGCCGATGAACCATTCGATCGCCTCCGCCGGCTCGGCCCGGTCGGGGATCGGGGCGTCCGCCACGGTGAGATCGATCTCGCCGTCCACATGCACGGTGAGGTTGGCTCCCTGCCGCACCACCGCCACGTGGTGCCACCGCCAGCGCTCCAGTTGGGTGGTTCCCACCTGCCGCACCGGTTCGCCACCGGCATCAATTCCCTGCCAAACCAACAAGCCGGCCTGCTCGCCCGCGCCGATCAGGCCGAGGTGGTCGGTGCCGGGGGTCAAACCGTGGTCACGGCCGCGCGACAGCATCCAGCCGGCCATGTTACGCGCGTCGGCGGCCAGGCCGTTCCACACCCGCATGGTCACGGTGTAATCACCGCTCTCCAGCGGCACCCGGGCGCGCAGGCGGCCGCCGGCAAAGTGGGCGGCGCGGTTGTCGCCGTCGTCGCTCCACCAATCGTCCTCGCCGCCTTCGAGGTAAAAGACCACCCCGTCCTCGTAGATCGCGTCGCGGCCGTGGCCGGAGGCGTCGCGCGCACGCGGTCCGGCGGCCTCGTCGAGCCGCCAGTAGGCCGCCGGTTGCAGCTGCAGCAAGGCCCGCGCACCCGGTCCGGGGGCGGGTTCCATCGACCGCCGAGGCTCCCCTGCCAGTTGTTCGAGCATGCCGAGCAGGCGTTCGACCATGATGGGTTCGGCCTGCACTTCCAACCCGGCCGAGCGCGCCGGCCAGGTGTTGTAACCTCCCAGCACATGCTGCTCCGGCGGCGGGATGTAGCCGTCGCCGCCGTTGGCCAGATCGAATACCATGATCTCCTCAAGCGGGCTCTGGCGCTTGATCTTCAACGCGGTGAGCGCGTAGGTTTCGGTCGGGGTGGTGGCCAGCGCGATGTCGCCGATGCGCAGCGCCTGCAGCACCACCTCGGTGCCCTGGGCCTCGTGCAGCATCACCTGATCGCGCGCATACACCTGCTCGCGGGTCTGGGGATCGTTGCCGTTCATCTCCTCGACAATGGCCTCGGCCCATTGCAGTCGCTGGCGGTCGGGCACCCGGTAGGCCAGCGGCACCCGTTGCTCCAGCATGGCCAGATCGACGTCGGACCGGTGCGGCAGGTCTTCCAGCGCCGCCGCCGCCTTGTCGGCCAGTCCGGCGGCATACTGCTCCAAGGTTGGCTGGACCTGGTCGGGTCGGCGGTAGTCGACCCGCCAGATGTCGCCGCTGCAGCCGTGCGACATCATCGCCACAAACGCGGGTTCGCCATTGTCTCCGCCCGGATCAGCGCCGTTTTGGTCGTCGTCTTGATCCCCGACCAGGCGCTGCGCCAACTCGCCGGCAAACAGGCCGAAGTAGTCGGCGCTCAAGGCGGCCTCGTCGCCGTAGTAGTGCATCGAGTAGTTGGCCAGCACCGCCAGCGGACGGCCGTCGCGGTGGCGCACCGAGATCAGCCCCAGCTCGGGATCCTTGGGTCCGGACTCGCCGGTGACCGCGTCGAGGTCGCGGGCGACATGCATGTTGGCCCGCACGGTCAGATTGCCGAACGGGTCGTCGGTGACCCGGTCGGGACGCAGGATCCAGCGGCGCAAGGCGTTGAACTCACCGGCATCGGTGCGGGCGAAGGCGACTTCGGCCGGCACCATGGTGGCGGCCGCGGCCTCGATGGCGGCCGCCAGTTTCTGCCGCAGGAACGGCACGTAGACCGGGTCCGGACAAGTGCCCAGCGCGCCCATGGCCGAGGGCGCGGTGTGGGTGTGGGTGGCGGCGATCAGCATGCGGTCGGCGGCGATGCCGGTGCGTTCGGCGGCCATGGCCTTGGCTTCGTCGAGCAGATCGCGCGGCATCATGCAGGTATCCACCACCACCACGGCCACCCGTTCGTCGCCGGCGCCCAGCACCAGCGCGCGCGCCTTGAGCGGGGTCTTGACGCGATCGAAGCTGCGACTGGTGAAGCCGCCGTTGACCAGCACCGGCAGGGTGGTCGGGGTGATGTCGATCACCGCCGTGCCGGCCATCAAACCCGGCGGGTCAGCGCCGGGGGGCGGCTCCTGGCCGGCTCCCTGGGGCAACCCTCCCAGGCCGCCGAGACCAAGGCCGAGGGTTACGATCAGAGCGAGCGCCAGCGCCGCGGCCAGCGGGGCACCGCCGGCCACGCCCCGGCTTGCGGACGGGGCGCGGTGGTCAGGAATGGACGATGGCTCGGGCTCCGCCGTGCTCCGGCGGGATGGGGGTGATGACGTGCTCAGGGGTGAGTGCATGCCTTCCCAAACGGGATTCGACGGCGCGGCCTTCCGGTCGAGTGGCGAGTGGCGAGTGGCGAGTGGCGAGTGGCGAGTGGCGGGTGACGGGTGACGGGTGACGGGTGACGGGTGACGGGTGACGGGTGACGGGTGACGGGTGACGGGTGACGGGTA
>SKLO01000613.1 GCA_007123195.1 Verrucomicrobiales bacterium
AGTTCGGCCGGCCAGTCGCGGATGGGAATCGTGCTCCATTCGCCGCCGCCCGCTCCCGGCAGGTTGGCGCGCGGCACCGGGGCGGGGTTGTCGCGTTCGGCGTCTTCGGCGTCGCTGTCATCGCCGTCGCGATCGCCCCCTGGCAGCCAGCGGTGCAGCAGCGGCACGCGAAACCGCCGTCCCTCGCGTTCGCCATCTCCGTCTGCCTTGCGCTCACCGGTTTCGGGATCGATCGGCACCATGACCTGGAGGATTTGCCGCAGGCGATTCTCGGTTTCGGTCGCGCTCATCGACTCGAACGGCGTGGGGGTGGCCAGGGTGGCCATTTGCAGCGCCCACCATTTTTCCAGGCTTCCCGGCCCCGCCAGCGCCGGGAAATGTTCGGTCAGCAATTCCCAGGGATCGGCGTCCGAGCGCGGCAGGCTGCGGATGTAGGCCTGCAGTTGGCGCGCGCCGCCGGGCTGATCCAGCAAGGTCTGCACCAGCGCGCAGGCGGAGGCGCGAAAGACCTCGGCCGAAACGCTGTCCAGATCATACGGTTCGGTTCGCAGGATTTCCTCCACCGACAGCTGGCGACCAGCGCGGAACACCGAGGCGAACAGCGCGCTGGGGAATCCGCGCTGGCGGTAGGTGACGGTCTCCGAAAGCCCAAGGTGCAACCAGCTTGGCAACAGCGAGCGGCCGACCGGCAACTCGCCGTCGCCGACCTCACGAAGGATGATCTCCGCCAGCAGCAGGCGCAGCATTTCCTCCTGGAACGCCTGGCGTCGGAACCGCTCGTGCACCCAAACGTCCAGCTGGAGATGGAAGCCACCGCCCTGCAACCGGCGCATGCGCGGCTGGAAATCCCCGCTGCCGCCCTCCGGCCGCCCGCTATGGACCACGACCACCACCGGGGTGCGCCATTCATCGCGGGTCGACAGCAGGCTCAGCAGCTGGCGCTTCAATTCCTCGCACATGGAGGCCACCATGCCGCGGACCTGCAGTTCGTCGGCGACCACCACAAACTGACCCGAGGCGCTGGTGCTGCGGGAGCGACCCCGCAGCGTCTCGGGATCGGCCGTGCCCCTTGGCGGCAATGGCTGCGCCAGCGCCTGGCCTTCGGGCAGCCCCGATGGGTTGGAGCGAATCGGCGGGGCACCCTCCCCCGCACCAGGCACGGCGTCTCCGGGCACCGGCACCGGCGTTGATGGCGACGACGGCGGCGCGGCACCCGCGGGCAGCGCGGGAAGAACCGGCAGATCGGAGTCGTCCAAGTCCTGGTCGGCGACGTCGTTGCCGGCCGCTGCTGGCGGCGGTCGCAATCCGCCCGGGCCAGGGGTCGGCGCCGGTCCCACCGGCAGGGCCGGCAGAGTCGGCAAATCGTCCAGGGCCGCGTCGATATCGACCGCCGGCACCGGGCGCTCGTCGATCCGCGCCTGCGCGGCGGCGTCGGGGGCCAGGCCGCCAAGGGTCGGGGCCAGCAGCAGCATCACCGGCACCAGCAAGGGCCGCGGCAGGCGCAGGGCCGGACCCGGGCGGGTGCCGCGGTTGCTCCGTCTGGATCCGGGGACGGAGCCGGGCGTGGCATCGCGCAACCGCGTGCCGGCGCCGCCAAAGCGGGCCGCAGCAGACGGAAGCGGATCATTCACCCTCACGCCCGCAGGGTAACCAACCCGCGTGCGGAAGGAAAGCCGCAAATCCACCCGCCGCCGTCCCCCGGGTCGTGGGAGGAAATCTCCACCGGCGCGGAGCCGACCGGGCCCGGGCCAGACTGGCTTCGGGTCTGAACATCGCGCTTATCCCCGGAAGCAGGGGGTGGGGCGGGGGCGCAAAAAAGCCGCCACCCGGCCCGGGGCCTGGTGGCGGCTTGGAGTGAGCTGGTCCGGATGACCGGCGGATCAGGCTTGTTCGGCCTTGAGGTCCTGGTACATCTGGTAGGCCTCGTCGGGCTTCATGCCGCCGTGGACCACGCCGCGCACGGCGCGCATCATGGGCACCGGGGCGTCGGACTGGAAGATGTTGCGACCCATGTCGACGCCGCTGGCACCTTGTTCGCAGGCGTTGTAGGCCATCTTGAGGGCGTCGAGTTCGGGGATCTTCTTGCCGCCGGCAATGACGATGGGCACCGGGCAGCAGGAGGTGATGGAGTCGAAATCCTCGTCGGTGTAGTAGCACTTGAGGATGTGGGCGCCGAGTTCGGCCATGATGCGGGTGGCGAGGCGGAAGTAGCGCGCGGTGCGGGCCATTTCCCGACCAACGGCAACGACGCCCATGACCGCGATGCCGTAGCGGTTGGCCTGGTCGATGAGGCGGGTGAGGTTGCTGATGGTCTGGCGTTCGTGGACGGAGCCGATGAACACCTGGACGGCGAGCACCGAGGCGTTGAGGCGGATGGCCTCCTCGATGGAGCAGGCGAGCGACTCGTTGGACAGCTCGTCGGGGCGGGCCATCGAGGTGCCGCCGGACGCGCGCAGGGCGATGGCTTTCTGGGTCGAGGCGGGGATGATGCTGCGCTGGATGCCACGGGTGAGCATGAGGCAGTCGCAGTAGGGTTCCAGCGGCAGGATGGTCTGGTCGACGCGCTCAAGACCGGTGGTGGGGCCCTGGAAGTAGCCGTGGTCGAACGCCAGCATGATGGTGCGGCCGTTGGCCGGGTTGAAGACCTTGGCGAGGCGGTTCTTCAGGCCCCAGTCATACTGGTGGGAGCCTTTGAGGAAGTAGCCCGGGCTTTCCTGGGGCACGTCGCTGAAGTATTGTTTCTGTTCTGCTTGGGTTCCGTCGAGATCGGCCATGATGTGCTGGTTGGATGGGTGTTGAAGATGCGGATTGGAGGGGCACACTAGAGCCGGGCGCGGGTGGTCGGCAAGTGGATTCAGAAGTGGAATTCCCGCGACCGGGGTCGTTGTCAGACTCGGGCCGGGCGGGCGGTGTGGGCGGGCGATACGGGCCGATGGTGGTGCCGGGTTGCGGCATCGGGCTTTCCGCGCCAGCCGGTCTGTTGGCGGCGGCTGCTGAAGCGGGCCGGCGGCGGCGGGCTGGCACGAGCAGGTCGCAGCGGTCAGAGCTGCTCGGCCAGCTCGAAATCGATCGGTGGCGGCGGGTCGAGGGTGATGCGGTTGCGCTCGTCGCCGAGCTCGGTCGGCTGGACGACGACGGCGCGGCGCACGGTGGTGCCGTTTTCGTCCTGGTCGGGGTCGTCGACCGGACGGGCGCGCACGATGGGGCGGAGCGAGCCGTAGGGATCGGCGCCGATCAGGGTGGGGGCATGCATGCGCACGGGTTCGGTGCCGCCGGCCTGGGGGGAGATGGCGAAGGGCGAGGGCTGTTCACCGGCGAACATCGAGGGTTGGGGGGAGAAGTCGGACGGCAGGTTGGCGCCGAAGTGCAAGGTGCAGTAGTCGTCGACGATGGTGCCGGCCCTGACGATTTCCTGGTAGGTGGTGCGCACGTAGCGGGGAATGGCGCTGTTGCTGGATCGATCGGTTTCGTAGCAGTAGTCGGTGGCGCGCAGGCCGCTGAGGCGGCAGATCTCGATGGTCTCGCCGGAGGTGGGCCGG
>SKLO01000302.1 GCA_007123195.1 Verrucomicrobiales bacterium
AGCCGGATCGCCCGCCGCCCGGCAACCGGACGGCGGGCGACACCTCTCCGCCGCCGGTCGCCGCCGCTCCCGCAGCACCAGCGGCCGGGGCAACCAGTGCTCCGGCCGAGGCGCCACCGGACCCGCCGGAGGCCGGGGCGCCGCCAGCCGGGGAGCCGGGCTTTGCCGAAACCCTGGCGTCGCAGGTGGGGGTGCGGCTGCTGCCGCCGTATGCAGACACCGGCGGCGACCTTGAGGCGCAGGAGCCGTTCTTCGAAGCCATCATGGAGGCCTCGGCCACCTATTCCCCGGTGGGCCTGGAGGTTCTGGAGCCGTTGCTCGGGCATCCCGACCCCGAAATCCGTGAGTCGGCCATCGAGGGCATCGTCCAGCTCGGCGAGCCCGAGGGAATCGCCGTGCTGCGCCGGGCGGCCGAGAGCACGACCTTCCCCGAGAACCGCGGCGCGCTGCTGGAGGCGGCCGAGTTCCTTGAGCTGCCCGGGGTCGACGGCGGTGCCCTGCCGCGATGAACCCGTTTTTTTCTGAATCACCGGGTCGGCCCGGCCGTCCATCCTGACAGGGTTCCTTCCCATGAGCCCTCTCAAACATCCACGCAAGTCAACCCGATCCACCCCATTCGATCCATGAAATCCATCCCCGTCCTCTCGTCCCTCGCGGCCGCCGCGCTGCTGCTGACCGCCCTGCCCGCCTTCGCAGGGGCTTTCGACACCCCGGCCTACAAGGAAACGCGGGTCATCCTCCATTCCCCCCGCCTGGTGCCCGGTTCCGACTTTGGCGACGGCTGGGTTTACCACCAGGTTTCCATCCGCTGCCTGCTGTTGACCCAGGCTGGCTCGAGCGAGCAAACCCGTGGACAGCGCCGCACCACCAGGTGGAATCATTTTGCAATACGCTTCACCAACCGCGACGTGCTTTTGCAAATGCTGGAGGAGCCCGGCCGAGGCCTGGACGGCTCGATTAGCGGCTGGTCGCTTCAATGGCGGGTGCCTAACAGGGGACATGGCATGGACGACGGCATTCTGGTGGCGGTGAAGCGCGGCCGGGCCGACCAGGTCGTTCCAGGTTGGGTGGCTCGCGTCAACATTGGTGCGCCGCTTCAGTTGCAGGCGACGATGGTCGATGATGTGACCACCCTCGACGTCCTGCGCTTCGTGGGTCGCGGACGCCGCCGGGTGAGCACCTTCGTCCGCACCGGGGTCGACGTTGACTTCAGCGACGGAGTGGGCCGCTACCACAACGCGCTGGCGTTTCGCAACGTCGATCCCGTCTGGCTGGACTGGAAAGTCCTGCGGCGGCTGGACGCGACCTGCGTCTATCTACTTGCAAGATGACCGCGGAAATTTCTGCAAGTCATTCATTATCAGTGTCCATCAGCCTATCAGCGGTTTGATTTCCGAACCTGGGATCATGCGCCCGGACCGCAGCCGGGCGCCCGCCGCCGTGATCATCCAGGGAACGTTCACCAGAAAGATCAGGATCAGCCACTCGTGGTTCACAAACCGCAGGTGCATCACCAGGTGGATGCCGCCGTGCATCGCCAACAGCCCCAGGCCGATCACACACGCCCAGGCCCGGCTTTTCAATGCCAGCAACGCGAGCAGCTCCAGCACGAACGCGCCGCCGAACACCAGCCGCGCCACCATCGCATGTTCAAGCGCCAGCGCCGCCAGCGGAACGTCCCCGGCGTATTCCGGGTCGAGGCGTTTGAAATACTCCTGCCGCTGCGCCTTCACCAGGTCGAATGACAGGTAGGGCGAGTTCCATACCCACAGCAGCTTCGAATTGAACGCCTTGCTCAATCCCGCCAGCACGTAGATCGAGGCCACGGTGGCCTTGCTGTAGAACACCAGCCAGGCACCCTGGCTCAGGCCGTCCGGCGGTCCGGCCCCGCGCCGCGCGCGAACCCAAAGCCACACCGCGGTCACGGCCTGCGCCAGCAGCACCAGCGTCACCAGCTGGTGCGAATGGCTGATCGATCCCTGCGAATTCTGCAGCGTGTGCGGCAGGCAATGCAGCAATGTCAGGAACGGCAGCACCAGCGGCAGGCAGCGCCCTGCCACATACAACAACAGCGCCGCCGCCCCGAGCACCCGAACAGCCGGCATCACCCACTCCCGGCCCAGCCATGTGAGGTCGAACAGCACCGCAAGGCCGTGTGGCACCGGCTGGTCCGGATAGCCGAAGTGCCGCGCGCTGCTGATCTCCTGCCACACCAGCACCGCGAACGCGATCCGCATCAACGCCCACTCCCAGCCCGGCGTCGCCTCCGGCCTGAAGCCCACGCTGAACCACCGGCTCAGCCGCGCGCGCACGGAGCGGTCCGCCTGTCCGGAATCTTGCCTTGTCAGTTCCGAACTCATGGCGGGGTGTCGGCGGGCGTCGGTGGTGTTGTTCGGATTTCGTTGGCCGGGCCGGTTCTCCCGCGGTTCCCCTCCGCGCCCTCCGCGCCCTCCGCGCCCTCCGCGCCCTCCGATGCCGGACCGGCATCCGCCGCCACGGTGAGGTGCTCCTCGCGCAGTCCCTTCCCGGGTGCGCTGATGGTGATCTCCACCAGTTGGATCGCGCCATCGAGCGTCCGCCCCGGGCGGCTGCCCCCCCGCGCCACCGAAAGCTCGCGCAACCAGCCAAGCACCCGTTCGCCCGCCTCCGCCTTGATCATCTCCACCCCGATCTCCTCCCTCCGCCCGCGGGCGATGTCCCGCTCGATCCCGCTCTCGTAGTGGCGGAAGGTCTTGGTGATGGCCGCCGGACTCTGGCCCGTGTGCCATTGGATCGGCAACGGCTCACCCTCGCCGTCCACCACGTAATACACCCGCAGCGGCCTCGGGGTCGGCCTTGAATACATCGAATAGTTCGACAGCGGATAACACTCGCCGACCACCAGCGACCAGACGATGAACACCGCCACCGGCGCCATCGGATGGCGCAGGCGGCGTTTCCAAGCCGGCGGAAGCGGAATGCGCGGGATCAACGAGGGCATGGTGGCAGGGCTTGCCCGGAACCACGCCGGCCTGCAAGCCTCACATGGTTCCTTCCCGCCCATTCTCCACCAATGGGGCCGATTTGCCAGCACCATTTCCGCAGCCGCCCCTCCGACACACAAGCCAACACACAAGCCAGGTAAACAGTTGACATCCGTGGCACCTGCGGTATAATTCCGCAACATTACCCCATCTAACTGCATGAACACCAACGAGAAAAAGAAACTCAGCCCCCTGGAGGCGGCCGACTTGCCGACCGGCAGCTACCGGGCAGGATTCCGCATCAAGGCGGTCATCCCTGGGGTCGCTCGGGGCAGTGTGGGACGCCGGCGCATCCTGGGCGCGGAGGTCGTCAACTGCTACCACGTCATGAGCCGCACGGCCGGCGGCGACATGCTCTTCGACCCCGAGGCCAAGGAGGCGTTCTGCAAGATCATGCGTAGGCTGGAGAACTTCGCCGGGGTCGAAATCCTCACCTACGCGGTCATGAGCAACCATTTTCACCTGCTGGTGCGGGTTCCGGACCGGGAGAGGTTCCTTGAGCGGTTCGAGGGCGAG
>SKLO01000124.1 GCA_007123195.1 Verrucomicrobiales bacterium
CGCGCGCCCGGTGCCACCGCGGCGGACGGGATCGTGGGCATCGAGCAACAGCCAGGGATGCCCGCGCCAAGCCTCGGGCAGCGGCTCGGTCGCGGTCGAAGCGGCGGTTGGCGGCGCCCCGGCGGCCGCCGATGGCAGGCCCAGCGCCTTGATCACTGGCAACCCGGTGGCGGTGCCGACCGAGGCGGCGAACGCCGGGCTCTCGTCGCCGTGCAGTTGGATTGCCGACAGGCGCAGGGCGCGGGCGGCGGCGGCGATGTCGCCGGGCGCGGTGTTGACAAACACGCCGACCAGCGGCACGCGGTCGGCCAGGGCCGCTGCCCACCCATGATGCCCGGCGGCAAGGAAGCGCTTTGAGCGGGGCCACAGGTTGAGCCCGATCAGGTCGGCCCCGGCCTCGATGGCGGCGATGGCGCTGGCTTGTTCGGTGACGCCGCAGATCTTGAGCAGCGGGCGGCCCGCGCCCGGGGTGGCATCGGCGGCGATGGACGGGGACTGGAACGGATCGAACGGCTTCATGCGGCGGCGCCCGACCGTCGCCCGCGCCTGCCGGCGGGGCAAGCGCGGGCGTCCGGGTCCGATCCTTCGCAGGCGGCGTCAGCCTCCTGCGATTCGCGAATCGGGAGGCGTCCGTGGTGGACAGGCAGGGGCTCCTACTTCAGGGACAAGGCAGGGTCCGGCTGGATGTGGCCGCGTTCGTCAACAGCGAGCAACAGACTTTCATCTTCATGGCGACGACCGTCGCGTGATTCCCGCGATTGCCCGGCACTGGTTTGGCGGCTTGATTGCAGGCAGACTGATGCCGTCGCCCGGGTCGGGCCGCGGTTCCGGCCCCGCTTTATGGACACCCTGCCCTTGTTCCCTGCCGCCGACCACGATCCCGCGGGTGCCCCCGGGGCCGCGGTGCGGGTGTGGATCGAGGGGCAGGGCGGGTTGCACCTCGATTACGCGGTGCCCGCGGAGCTGGCCGATCAAGTCCGCACCGGCACGCGCGTGCGGGTGCCGCTGCAGAACCGGATCGTGCTGGCGGTGGTGATGGAGTTGTTGCCCGGGACGCCGTCGCCGGACCTGCGGCTGATCGAAGGGGTGAGCGGCGACGGCCCGCTGTTGCCGGAGCCGTTGTTGCGGCTGGCGGACTGGGCCGCCGATTATTACCTGGTGCCGAGGGCGGCGATGATCCGCGCCATGTTGCCGGAGGCGGTGCGCAAGCGCGAGGATCCCTCGCTGCGGCGGCAGACGGCGGAACTGGTCACCCCGCCGGAGAGCAGCGGCGGCCTGGAGGCGCTGCAGCGGCGGGCGCCCAAGCAGGCGGCGGTGGTCGAGAGCCTGCGCGGGCGCCAGCCGCCGGTGATGACGGTGGGGGAACTGCAGCGGCAACACGGCGATGGAGCGCGCGCGGCGGTGCAGGCGCTGGCGGCCAAGGGCTGGGTCCGGCTCGGACGCCGCGCCGAGCCGCGCGACCCGCTGCGGCAGGAGCAGTATGAACCGAGCCAGCCGCTGGCGCTCAACGAGGACCAGCAGCGCGCGCTCGACGGCATCCGGGCCGCGCTGGGCCATGGGATCGGGCCGCAGGGGCAAGCCGCTGCCGGGCCGGGGGCGGCCGGCAAGTCCCCCCAGCCGGTGTTGTTGCAAGGGGTGACCGGTTCCGGCAAAACCGAGGTCTACCTGCAGGCGATCGCCGAGGTGCTGGAGCAGCAGCGTTCGGCCATCGTGCTGGTGCCCGAGATCAGTTTGACGCCGCAGACCATCGAGCGGTTCCAGAGCCGGTTCGCGCACCTGCGGGACCAGATTGCGGTGTTGCACAGTCATCTCAGCCAGGGCGAGCGCTACGACGAGTGGGACAAGCTGCGGCGCCAGCCTTTCAGCGTGGCGATCGGGGCCCGCAGCGCGGTGTTTGCCCCGGTCAACCGGCTCGGACTGATCATCGTCGACGAGGAACACGAGCCGTCCTACAAGCAGGACAAGCAACCGCGCTACCATGGCCGGGATCTGGCGATCGTGCGCGGCGCGATCGAGGGGGCCGGCGTGGTGTTGGGGTCGGCCACGCCGAGCCTGGAGAGCTGGCACAACGCGCGCAGCGGGCGCTATCTGCACCTCCACCTGCCGATCCGGGTCGACGACCGGCAGCTGCCGGTGGTGTTTGTCGAGGACATGCGCAAGCGCCGCCCGTCCAGCGCCGACCCGGCGATGCAGTTCCTGTCGCCGCGGTTGCGCCAGGGGATAGACCACCGCCTCAAGGAGGGCGAGCAGGTGATCCTGTTCCTCAACCGCCGCGGCTACTCGACGTCATTGGTGTGCCCGGCCTGCGGGCATGTCGAGCACTGCTCGCACTGCAGCATTCCCATGACGTGGCACCGGGATGACAACCGGCTGCTTTGCCACCTGTGCGGTGCCGCCAAGGTGCCGCCGAAACGCTGTCGCGAGTGCGACGACCCCGGCATTCACTTCTCCGGTTACGGCACGCAGAAGATCGAGGCGCTGCTCAAGCAGCTGTTCCGCGGCGCCAGGATCGCCCGGGTGGACGCGGACTCGATGCGGCGCAAGGGGCAGCTGCGCGAGGTGCTGCAGCAGTTCCGCGCGCGCAAGATCGACATCCTGCTCGGCACCCAGATGATCGCCAAGGGGCTGGACTTCCCCGGGGTGACCCTGGTGGGGGTGCTCAACGCCGACCTGTCGCTGCACATGCCCGATTTCCGCGCGGCCGAACGCACTTTCCAGCTGCTGGCCCAGGTGGCCGGACGGTCCGGGCGCGGTGAACTGCGCGGCGAGGTGGTGATCCAGACCTACAGCCCGCACAGTCCGGCGATCCAATTTGCCCGGCACCATGACTACGATGGATTTGCCGGCCAGGAACTCGAATTCCGCCGCGCCTTCGGCTACCCGCCGTTCAGCCGCTTCGCCCTGATCATGGCGCGCTCGCTGAAGGAAGCGCATGCCGAGTTCACCCTGACCAACCTGGTCCACCACCTGCGGCGCGACCTGCCGGCGGGGCTGGACCTGACCGAACCGATGCCGGCCCCGATTGCCAAGGCGGAGGATCTGCACCGGTTCCAGATCGTGGCCAAGGGCGCGCCGCCGCGGCGTTTGCTGGGCCATCTGGGATCGGTGTTGAAGGATTTCAAGCCGCCCCAGGACGTGATCCTGACGGTGGACGTCGATCCGGCCTCGGTGGTGTGAGACCGGGACGGGTCCGGCCTCACGGGCCACGGCTTCCGCGGGAAACGATGGAGCCCCGCGGGGTAGGGCGAGGCGTCCCTGCCGAGCCGCGCAGGCCGAATGACCTTCTTTCGCCCTCACGCCCCGCACACCAAACCGACCGCGTTTTGCCCGCGAAAAGCCAAAGCCCCTGCAGACCGCGAACCCGCCGTTGCTCCCATCTCCGCGCCCGTCCGGCGAACGCGGCTCGCCAGGGACGGCTCGCCCTACCGTTGCCAACGCTGCTCATTGGCCTTGCCAGCGCGAAGCACCCCGCGGGATTGCCACCCCGCGGGGTAGGGCGAGGCGTCCCTGCCGAGCCGCGCAGGCC
>SKLO01000382.1 GCA_007123195.1 Verrucomicrobiales bacterium
TACCCGCTACCCGCTACCCGCTACCCGCTACCCGCTACCCGCTACCCGCTACCCGCTACCCGCTACCCGCTACCCGCTACCCGCTACCCGTGGCCTTTGTCCGCCAAGGAAACGCGCTCGCCCTGCGCGGAGCCCGATCCCGGAGGGATCCAAGACGGTAGCCGGTGGTTGAGCCCGCCTTGCGGGCGACACCACCGGTAAAATCCCCCTAAAGGAATGCATCCTGGAGGGATGCCATCGGCGCGGTCCGCCAAACGTCCAGATATCTCACGGAGGGGAGCGCAGCGACTCGGAGTTGAGATCACCGTCCTTTGGCCATTCCGTTCAGGCTCACGCCAAGACGCCAAGCTCCTTTCCAATTTCATTTGCTTTCATCTTTGCGTCTTTGCGTCTTGGCGTCTTGAGCGAAGCGGGCGTGAATGAATGTTCTAACGGACACTCACCCGGGTGAGCCACCTGACATTGCTGCACGGTTCATCAACACCACCCGATCTCCAATCTCCTATTCCAGGCTCATGCCAGGATCTCGTGCGCGACCCGGCCGTGCACGTCGGTGAGACGGAAGTTGCGGCCGGCGTGGCGGAACGTGAGGTCGCGGTGGTCGAGGCCGAGCAGGTGCAGGATGGTGGCGTGCAGGTCGTGGATGTGCATCGTCTGCTCGCGCGCCATGTAACCGAACTCGTCGGTGGCACCGTGGCTGTGGCCGCCGCGCACCCCGCCGCCGGCCATCCAGATGGTGAAGCCGCGGTGGTTGTGGTCGCGGCCGTCGCCGAGACCCTGCGCATAGGGCGTGCGGCCGAACTCGCCGGCCCAGATCACCAGCGTGTCCTGCAACAGCCCGCGCTGGTCGAGGTCGGTCAGAAGTCCGGCGATCGGCTGGTCCACCGTGGCGCAGCTCTTGACCATCGAATCGCGCAACAGATGGTGGTGATCCCAATCGGTCGGCGCGGTGACCTCGACAAAGCGCACGCCGGCCTCCAGCAGCCGCCGCGCCAGCAGGCACTGGCGGCCGAAGCGGTCGGTGGCGTCGTCGCCGATGCCGTAGAGTCCGAGGGTCGACTCGGTTTCGTTCTGCAACTCGAGCACGCCGGGGATTTCGGCCTGCATGCGGAAGGCCAGTTCCATCGACTCGATGGCGCCCTCGATCTCCGGCTGCTCGGGATCGGCCAGCAGGCGCCGGCGGTTGAGGCCGTTGATCAGATCCACCTGGGCCCGCTGCACGGCGCGGCCATGGCGCTCGTTCTCCAAATGCCGCAGCGGCGGCCCCGGTTCCTGGTCGCGTCCCAGCAGGGCGGCATAAAGTTCGGGAATCTGGCCGGAGCCGATCCTGGTGCCCTGATAGGCCGAGGGCAGGAAGGCGTTGCCGTAGTTGCGCACGCCGCCGAAGTCGGTCGGAGGGTTGAGCGTGATGAAGCCGGGCAGGTTCTCGTTGTCGCTGCCCAGGCCGTAGAGCGTCCACGAGCCGAGCGAGGGCCTGACAAACTGGAAACTGCCGGTGTGCAGCTGGAGGAACGCCTGCGGATGGTTCGGCAGGTCGGTGTGCATGCCGCGGAGAAGGCACAGCTTGTCGGCGTGGCGGGCCAGCCGGGGGAACAACTCGGAGATCCACAGGCCCGACTCGCCGTGCTGCGAGAACTCGAACGGCGACCCCAGCAGGCGGGCTCCGCCGCCGGCCAGGAACGGCGCCACCTGGCCGTCGGCCCGGGTGAGTTCGGGCTTGTGATCGAAGCTGTCCACATGTGAAGGTCCGCCCTTCATGCAAAGGAACAGCACCCGCCGGGCGCGCGGCGCGAAATGCGGGGTGCGCGGCGCCAGGGCACTGCCGGGAGAGGCGGCCGCGGCCGCCGCGGCGCGGTGGGCCAGACCGGCGAAGGCCAGGTAACCGAAGCCGCAGGCGGCGCCCAACAGGGCTTGGCGGCGGCTGAACGGCTGCGGGCACGCCGCTGGTTCTGGTGGTGGCGATGTGAGGTTGTTCATGGTGGCCGGGTATGGCTTGAAGTCCGGGTGCGGGTGGCGGGTCAGTCGAGGTGGCGGAACTCGGCCGAAGCGAGCAGCGACTGGCAGTAGGCGGCGATGGTTTGTTCGAGTGTCAGGCTGTCGTCGGCGGCGAGCCGGCGCATGAACGCCGCGGCAAGTTGTTCCTCCTCCGGGTCGGGCCGGCGGCCGTGGGCCATGGCGAACGCCGGCGCGATCGCCCGCTCCGCCGCCGCAGCGCCTGCGTCTTCCGGCCCGTCCCCGCCGTTGCCGGATCCGCCGTCGATGGCGTCCAGCACCCGCGCGGCCAGGGCGTCGGCGCGCTGCATGATGAACTCGCTGTTCAACAGGTAGAGCGCCTGCAGCGGCACGTTGGTGGTGTCGCGGTCGCCGGTGACGTAGCTGGGCTCGGCGAAGTCGAACAAGTCGAGCACGTCCGGCAGGCGGTCGCGCATGACCGGCAGATAGACCGAGCGGTGGAGCGAGCCGTCGAGGTCGGGACTGACGCCGCGGGCGAAACCGATGATCGACACCGAGCGCTCGCCGAGGTCGGCCACCAGCGAGCCCCGGGGCGGTTCGGGGTCGAGTTCGCCGGCGACCCACAGCATGGCGTCGCGGATCGCCTCGGCGTCGAGCCGGCGCTTGCTGGCGCGCCACAGCAGGCGGTTGTCGGGGTCGGTCAGGAACGCCTGCTCGCGCCAGTGGGACGCCTGGCGGTAGGCGCGCGACAGAACCAGCTCGCGCACCATGGCCTTGACCGACCAGTCCAGCTCGATGAATCGCAGCGCCAGATGATCGAGCAGCTCGGGATGGCTGGGGCGCTCGCCCTCGGCGCCGAAGTTGTCGGTGGTGGCCACCAGGCCGGCACCGAACAGGTGGCGCCACAGGCGGTTGACCATTACCCGCGAGGTCTGGGGATGGTCGGGATGCGTGAGCCACTGCGCCAGCTGCAGCCGCCCGCTCTGGTCGTCCGGGATGGACGGGATGCCGTCGATGGCGGTGACCTTTGGCAGACCGCGCGGAACCTGGTCGCCGGGCCGGCCGATCTCGCCCCGGTCCAGCAGCGGCACGTCGATCATGCGGTCGCGCTCGAGCACGCCCATGGCCAGCGGCAGCGGGCGTCCCTGGTCGTCGACCGTCTTCAGCCGGCCGTTGATCCTGCCAAGGCTCCAGAGGATCGAGATGGCCTGCTGCAGGGTCATTTCCTCGCTTGGATCCCGTCCCTCCCGCAACGCTTCGGCGGCGGCCGCTCGCAGGGTTTTCTGCTGGCGTTCCAGGTCCTCGCGCTCCTGCTCAAGCGCCCGCACCCGGGCGGCGGGAATGCCCTGGTTGGGGATCCACTGGCCGTCGATTTCCGGCAGCACGAGGAAATCGCTCGCCACCTGGCTGCCGGGCCCGATCGAGCTGCCGAAGCGGGTGTCGGTGCTGGCGAAGATGCCGGCCACCGCGTAATAGTCATCCATGCCGTAGGGCTCGCTGAAGTGGTCGTGGCAGCGCGCGCAGGCCAGGGTGGTGGCGGTGAACGCCTGGCTGAAGGCGTCGATCTGCTCGTCGATGACATCGGCCCAGAACTGGAACAGGTTCTGTTCACCGAGCCCCTTGGGACCGATGGCGAGGAAGCCGGTGGCGATCAGCAGCCGCGCGCGCTCGTCGTCATCCTGCCAGGGCAACAGGTCGCCGGCCAGTTGCTCGTGGATGAAGCGGTCGAAGGGCAGGTCGTCGTTGAACGACCGGATCACGTAGTCGCGGTAGCGCCAGGCCTGGGGAAAGGTCATGTTGCTCTCCATGCCGCTGGATTCGGCGTAGCGGGCGACGTCGAGCCAGTGCCGGCCCCAGCGCTCGCCGAAGTGCGGCGACTGCAGCAGCTCGTCGACCACTTCCGCGAGGGCCTGGTCGATGCCGTGCTGGTCCGCGGCTTGGATGAAGGCCTCGGTTTGACCGGCGTCCGGCGGCAGGCCGACGAGGTCGAAGTGGACCCGCCGCAACAGCACCGCCGGGTTGGCGTCGGGCGACGGGTCGAGTTCGGCCGCTTCGAGCGCGGCGAGGATGAAATGGTCGGACGGCTGACGCGGCCAGCCGGGGTCGGACACCGGAGGCAGCGCCGTCGGTACCGGAGGTTGATAGGCCCAGTGGCGTCCGTCGTCGTCCGCATCGCCGTAGGGACGGGCGGTGTCCGCCCCGGTGTCGGCGGCGGCCGGCAAGAGGGCGGCGATCAGGAGCAGGACCAGGCTTGGAATCACGACCGCCAGCGGCGGCATCCGGCCGGCGGTGGCGGGCTGGCCCGAGGACCGGCGGCCGGCGGCGCGGGTCCGGCGAGGGTGGGGCGGTGGAATGACGCGGTTCATCCGGGGGTTGGCTTGGTGGTTTCGGGCGGCGTGGGACACCGAGGTAACGGCATGGTATCAGCCACCGCAAGGCCGCGCATGGCGTGTCTCTACCGGGGAAGTGGCCCGGCGGCCCCGTTTGGTTCAATCCAGGTGGAAGGAAACCGCAAGCGCCTCCGGGCAGGCGCCTCCGAATTCCGACCACACCAGCAGGGATCACAGCACCCTGATCACCCTGACCACCCTTATCCACCGCATGGCCTCCCCGGTCATGACCGCGCCATCGCCCGGCTGGCCGACCTGACCGCAAACCCGGAATCTCCACGCATGGGAGCGCACCATTCACCCGGCCAGCGAGGCCCGCCGCCAGGTGGTTCCCACTTTGAGTCGAGACCACTTCACTCATGAACCCGGGTCGGTGCGACCCGCTTCACGGGCGGCCCGGGGCGGCGCCATTCCAGGCCTGTGTGGGCTGTCGCCTCATGCGGGCCATGGGCGCCGCCGTCACACCAACCGAATGCCAACCGAATGCCTGGCATGTTTTCTGGCATGACTTCTCGGGCCGCGTTGCATGGCCCTCCTCATCGCGTTGCTCGCGCCCTTCCCCAAACAGTCAGGTTCGATGCCACTCGGCCCCGGTTGTCAATGTCCTTGCGGCCCGTTGCTCCCACGAATCCCCACGCTGCCCCGCGCCACCCCACGAATCACTGCCTTGATGCGAAAACCTGCCCGATCGGGGTTCGTCGGTACTTCGGCCGCCAACAGCGGGCTGACCTTCTTCTTCTCGTTCGTTTTCATGGACTTAGCTGGTGCTCTCATCCGGGGATTCTGCCAGATCCGGCAGCAAGGTCAACTGTATGCCTGGCATGGTTTCTTGGCATGGTTTCTGGCATGGTTTTCGGAGTCGCCCGCCGCGGGGGTCCTGCGGCCGGGGCAGCCCGTTGCTGGTTCGGACAGCCGCATCCAACCTCCAGTTTCCAGTCCCCGATTTCCAACCTCCATTCCAGCCCCATCGGGGTCACTTGCTGGTCATGCGGAACACACCGTCCCAGTCCTCCGCGGGCGGGTCGGTCTTGAGCAGGCGGCAGCGGTCGCGCATCACGGAGGACGGATGCACCCGGTCGACCTCGGCCCGCGGTTCGAGGGCGGCCGCGCGCTCAAACCCCGCCAGCGCCTCGTCCCAGCGGCGGTCGAAGTAGCTGTTCAAGGCCAGTTGGTATTCGTGCATGCAGTCCTGAGTGCGCTGGTCGAGGTCGGCCAGACGGCCCATGACCTCGAACATTTCGACCGGCCGGGTGCGGCCCTTGACGATGATGCGGTCGAGGAAGCGGAAGCCGATGTCGTCCTGACTGGCGATCGACTGGCGGCGGGTCTCGCCGGTGACCATGGTGAACACGCCGTAGGACTTGGCGCCGGACTCGCAGCGCGCGGCCAGGTTCACGTTGTCGCCCATCATGGTGTAGTTGAACCGCCGCGGTGATCCCATGTTGCCGATGACCGCGTCGCCGGTGTTCAAACCGACCCGGGTGCGCATGCGGTGCACGATCGACGGCCAGTCCGGTTCCCGTTTCCATTTCTCCCGCAATTCTTGTTGGCGCTGCTGGATGTCGATCGCCGCCAGGCAGGCGCGGTGGGCGTGGTCGGGGAACGGCTGCGGGGCGCCGAACATGCCGACGATGGCGTCGCCGATGTATTTGTCGAGCGTGCCGCCGTGGAACTGCAGGGTCTCGGTCATCTCGGTCAGGTATTCGATCATCAGGCTGACCAGGCGCTCGGCGGGGAGTTTCTCGGAGAACGAGGAGAAGCTTTCGACATCGGAGAAGAAGGCGGTGATCTCGGCGGTCTCGCCGCCGAGGCGCGGTTCCTCGCCGGAGTCGACCATTTGATCGACCACCTCGGGTGAGACGTAGGTGCCGAACATGTTCTTGATCCGGCCCTTGGCCCGCATCTCGGCCAGCAGGCGGTCGGTCAGCGCGCCCCCTTGCAGCAGGACGAAGCCGGCGATCGGCAGGAACATGGGCAGTTGCACGCTGTAGCGGGCGAACAACCACATGGCGAGTCCGCCGTAGACGGCGACCAGGCCCAGTGGCACGATGGCGCCCAGAATGGTCGAGGCCCGTTCCATCCACCACAGGCAGGCCCACGCCAGCAGCAGCCAGCCGGCCAGCACCACCGGCAGGGGGATCACGGTCAGGTAATCCTGCTGCAGGATGGTGTTGAGCGCGTTGGCATGGACCAGCACCAGCGGATCCTCGGGACGATGGGGCGTGGGGCCGAAGTCGGTCAGCCCTTCGGCGGTCTGGCCGATCAGCAGGATCTGGTCCTGCACCGGCGGCTGTTCCTCCGGCCAGTCGCCGGATTGTTCATACAGGATCAGCCGCTCGATGAGGCCGGCGTAGTCGAACACCGGCATGCGCTCGCGCCCGCGGTAGTTGATCATCAACCGGCCGTGGCGATCGATCGGGATCCGCCAGTGACGACCGTCCGGGGTGTCGAAGCTGAGGCTGTCGCCCAAGGTCACCCTGAGATCGGCCGGGCGCACATCGAGCGCCTGCATGAGGCATTGGAGGATGAGAGCCGGATAGACCTCGTCGCCGTAGCGCACCACCAGCGGCAGGTGGCGTCGCACGCCGTCGAGCATGGACGGTGGGGCGTTGACAAAGCCGGTCCACGAGCTTTCGGCGACGATGGGCACCGGCAGCGGCCCGGTGGCGCCCCCGACCAGCAGGTCCGGGTCGCCGTTGATGGTCGGCAGGGGGAGGCTCTTGCCCAGCTCGGCCTTGCCATCGTTGGTCCTGCCGTCGTCGGTGGCAAACGCCGCGGTGATGGCGCCGGGGTGGAACGCCAACCCGTCGGCCAGCGCCTCGTCCATGGCCGGATCCTGGCTGGGTTCGGTGAACAGAAGGTCGAACGCCACCGCCTTGGGAGGTCTCAAGGTGAGGTAGTTGGCGAGGAATTCGCCGTGCACCGAGCGGACCCAGGGCCAGCGGCCGAGGCGTTCGAGGGAGTATTCGCCGATGCCCACCACCAGCAGGTCCGGGTGGGCCGGCGGATCCCAGCCTGCCCGCGCCTTGAACCGCCAGTCCACCGTCAGGTTTTCAAGTTGCTGCGCCAGCCCGGTCGGCCACAGCGCGAGCAGGCAACCGAGCCCGGCCAGCGGTGCGAGCAGCTTGAAGCCCCGGCGGGCGGTGGCGGATTTCCGGCGGCTCATGGTTGGCGCATTGGTCAGGCTGAAGCGAAGCCGGGCCCGGCGGTTGGAGCCCCGATGAAGGCGGGATCCGGGGCCGAAGATGCCCGGCTGGCCGGATTTGCCCGGTGGGGAACGAAGCCGGCAGGGGCGGTGAAAGGGGTTGCGTTGGGCAAGGATTCTCGCATAATCAGACCGGTGGTCGAGTCATTACCTTTGATGAGACCCCGGAGCCAGCCAAATCAAGAGATCAGGAGCTTGCGAGCGATGAAAAACATGGACCTCCTACACGAACCCGGCGGCCGGACGCGGTTGCTCCCTGCCATGTCGGCGGGAGGACTGGTGCTCCTTGTGGTGCTGGGGCTCGGGCTGGCCGGGTGGATCAGCCCCGTTGCGGCGCAGGCCCAGGGCGAGCCTGAAAGCGGCAGGGTGACGGTGGCGGTGGGGGAGGTGGTCGTGACCGCCCCCGGCCAGGCCGACGCCCAGCCGTTGGCCGCCGGCGACGTGGTCGCGGTCGGCAGCACCGTGCGCACGGGTGCTGGAGCCCGGGTGGTGATTGTCATGACCCCGCGCTCGGCCATCCGGGTGGCGGAGAATTCCGCGGTGGTGATCGAGTCGGTCGACGCCGACGCCGAGCAGCCGAAGGTGACGGTGGACCTGAGGGACGGCAGCCTGGGAGCCTTGCTCAAGCCGGGCGAAGGGGCGGCGATTGATTTTCAGATCCGCACCCCGAGCGGCATCGCCGCCGCCCGCGGGACCTACTTTGCCGTGGTGGTGGAGGACGGAGTGGGTTACGCCCAGGTCAAGGAGGGCCGGGTGGAAGTCATCCCGCAGCAGCCGGACGCCGCCGCCAATGGCGCAGCGGGTGACGACGTGGCGCCGATTGAGCCGGTGGCACCCGCGGCCAACTGAGCCAGTGCGGCGAAGTCGCTGGACGACATCAATGCTTGAGCGCTGCCATGCCTTGGTGCAGTTGACAGACGCCGGATCACTCCCCCCACCCCGCCCCTCCGCACCCCATGCCTCTTGAACATGCACAGACACCGATCGACCCGTCCCAGGCATCCGTTGATCGGCCTGCCTGCCGCCTTGGCCCTCGGCTTGGGCCTGAGCCTCGGGCTGGCAGCGCTCGCGCCGGCAAATCCCCAAGGCGAGGTGGTCCGCCACGGAGCGGTCACCTTTGAGCGGCTCGGCGATGAGCTGAGGGTGCTGCAGGAATCGCACAAGGCGATCATTGACTGGGAATCCTTCTCGATCGGGGCCGGCCAGTCGACCATCTTCCTGCAACCCGGCTCGAGCGCGGCTGCGCTCAACCGGGTTCGTGGCGCCTCGGCCTCGCGCATTGACGGCCTGCTGCGCGCCAATGGCCAGATCTACCTGATCAACCCCAACGGCATCATCGTCGGTCCCGGAGGAACGATTGATGTGGCCGGTTTTGTCGGTTCGACGCTGGACCTGTCGGACGCCAACTTCCTCGCCGGGGGCGACCTCACGTTCCGCGGCGATTCGGAGTTCGGGGTGATCAATCTGGGCAGCATCAGCGCGTTCGACGGTGACATCTTTCTGCTGGGCGCCACCGTCGAGAACCACGGCAGCCTGCGCGCCCCGTCCGGCACGGTGGGTTTGGCGGCGGGCAACGACGTGTTGATTCGTGAGGCCGGCAGCGAGCGGGTGTTTGTCAGGGGCGCCTCCGGTTCGGCCAAGGACACCGGTGTGCTCAACACCGGCGACATCGAGGCCAACATCGCCGAACTCAAGGCGCATGGCGGCAACATCTACGGCATGGCCGTGCGCAACGAGGGCCGGGTCGCCGCCACCGGGGTCACCAAGGAGGGCGGACAAATCTTCCTGCGTGCCGAAGGCGGATCGGTCAGCACCACCGGCAGCCTCGAGGCGAGGCGCCAGGACGGCAGCGGCGGCCGCATTGAAATCGACTCCGGTCCCGGTGGCACCACCGAGATTGGCGGCGAGGTGAATGTGACGGGCGAACGCGGGCGCGGCGGCGAGATCGTGGTGCTGGGCGACCAGATCACCTTGACCCCGGGGGCCTGGCTGCGGGCCGACGGTCCGGACGGCGGCGGCGAGGTGTTCATCGGCGGCGGCCTGCGCGGCGAGGACCCCAGCCTTCACAACGCCACCTCGGTGACGGTCGAACAGGGCGCCAGGATCAGCGCCGACGCGCTGGTCAAGGGCGACGGCGGGCGCATCATCATTTTCGCCTCCGACACCTTGAGGTTCCACGGCGCGGTGTCCGCCACCGGCGGACCGGCCGGCGGCAACGGGGGCTTCATCGAGCTGTCCGGCCAAACCACGCTTGAGCTTCCCGGTCTCGCGGGCCGGATCGATGTCGGCGCTCCAGCCGGTGCCGGCGGCACGCTGCTGATTGATCCGGTGAACATCGACATCCTGCCAGGTTTCGATGATGGCATTGGCGGCAGTCCGGTCAGCGAAAACACGCTTTACGCCGACGACATTGCCATGTTCCTGCAGGAAAGCGGCTCACTGGTCATCACCACCTGGGTCGAGTATGGAGAGGACCCCGGTGACATCAGCGTGATGACCGGGGTGCACATTGCATGGTCCTCCGACAACAGCCTGAGGCTGGAGGCGGCAAGGGACGTCTACTTCTCGCCGTCGACCAGCATTGAAACCACGGGGGGAGGCAGCATCGTGATCGATGCGGACAGGGCCATCATGCTTGGCGCGGGCGTGTCCATCACCACCCAGGGCGGCGACATCGAACTGGTCGCCAGGGCTGCGGCCCCGGGGGCGGACGCCATGGTGCTCGGCGAGGGCTCGAGCTTGCTGACATCCGGGGGCGGCATCACGCTGACTGCCGATGCCGGACCGGTGGGGCGTTCGGGAATTGTCCTGCAGACCGGCGCGCTGATCAGCGCGGGGGCGGGGGGAGCGGTCTGGCTTGAGGGTTGGGCAGGAGGCTTCGATGACGGTGAATTCGCACTCATCCCCACCGGCCAATCCCCGCTGGCACCGATGCTGATCACGCAGCCCGGCCACGGCATCGTGGTCGACGGCGCGACCATCCGCTCGGTCAATGGCAATCTGGATCTGATCGGCGAGGGAGGCGCTGGCGCTTCCGAACCCGGCAACATCGGCGTGTGGCTGCGCAACAACGCCCTGGTGGAGACCACCGGCCAGGGAGAACTGGCGATCGCCGGCACCGGTGGTGGCGGAGGTCCGGCGGCGCACGGCGTGTTCGCCGAGACCGGCGCCTCGGTTCACGCGGCCGCAGGCAATGTTTTCGTGTTTGGTGAAGCCGGGATGGATGCCGGAATCGGCGTCAAATGGTCGGAAACAGCCGGCAACATCACCGGCGGAGGTTCGGGCGAGATCAGCATCCAGGGCTACAGCAACAATGAGCTTGGCAGGGCGATCGACATCCGCGGGGCGGAAGGTGGGCGGATCGGCTGGCACGGCCTGGGGGAACCACCCGGACCGGCCGGGCTGCCCACCGTTTACATCGCGGCCGAACAGGGACACGTGATCGTTGGCCGCACCATCGACCTGGCAGGCCAGGTTGAGATGTTCAGCGACCGGAGCATCCACGCGGCCGCCCCGATCACGGTCGCCGGCGCCGTGAATCTGGCGGCGCCAAGCGTGACCATCGGGGGCGCCGTGACGACGCCGGAGGGCGTGGTGGTGGAAATCATCGACTTCGAGATGGCTCTCGCCGGCTCCATCATCATCGACGCCGACATCGATGCCGGCGAGGGGCTCCAGCTGCTCGGCGGTCTTGGGGCCGACCAGTTCATCGTCAACGCCCTGATTCCCGGCAACGTCCTTTTCGACGGCGGGGAGGGCGGCGCCATCCTCAGTTTTGCCGACGCACCTGCTGCCGCGACCCTGGCGCTCGACAGCCTGATAAGCATTACAAGCGTCACCGGCAGTGGATTCTCCGATACCCTGGTCGGGCCGGAAGCCGGCACCACCTTCACCATCAACGGCCTCGATGCCATCATGGCGGGAGATGTTCAATTCACCTCGTTCGAGAACATCCGTGGCGAGGGCGACGCGGACACCTTCGTGGTCGGTGACGACACCGGCCTGTCAGGATCCATTGAGGCTGCCGGAGGCGCCAGCGCGCTGGACTACAGCGCGTGGAGCGATGCGGTGACGATCAACTTCGAGACCGGTGAAGCGACCGGGATAGCCGGTGGGTTCAGCGGGATCAACGACTTCATCGGTGGCAGCGGTGACAACCTGTTCGTCGGCGCGGACAGTGGCGAGGTGTATGACATCACCGGCGTGAACGAGTTTTCGTTTGGTGACCTGGTGACGGTGGCCGCGTTCGGCAACCTGACCGGCGGCGCCGGCGAGGACGTGTTCCGCTTTGGTCCTGACGGTCTGCTGTCCGGCAACCTGACCGGTGGCGGCGGGATCAACGCGATCGACTACGCCGCGCTGAACTTCGGCGCCGACGTGGTGACCGACCTGGCAGCGATGAGCACCACCGGGGTGGAAGGCCAGTTCTCCGGCATCGCCAACTTCACCGGTGTTGGCGGCATGTTCGCCAGCAGCCTGATCGGCCCGGACACTGGCTCGACCTACACCATCGCCGCGCCGGACGTCATTCAAATCAACGGTCTGACATTCAGCGACTACCAAAACCTGACCGGCGGCGAGGGCAGCGACACGTTTGTGTTCGGCCAGGCGGGCGGCCTCAGCGGCAGCCTCGTCGGCGGGGGCACGTCGGACACGCTCAGTTATGCCGCGTGGATCAACGCCGTGGAGGTCAACTTCCAGGCCGGCACCGCCAGCGCGATCGGCCAGGGGTTCAGCGGCGTCGAGAACTTCATCGGCGGCAGCGGCAGCAACAGCTTCACCGGCCCCGATGGCGGGTTCATTTACAACATCACCGACATTGATACCTTTGACATCGCCGGGATCCTATCGGCGGTGGGCTTTGGCAACTTGACCGGTGGCGCCGGCAGCGACACCTTTGTTGTCGCAGCGGAGGCCGGGTTGAGCGGGGCGCTGGTGGGTGGCAGTCCGAACACGCTGGACTACAGCGCGTGGAGCGATGCGGTGACGATCAACTTCGAGACCGGTGAAGCGACCGGGATCGCCGGTGGGTTCAGCGGGATCAACGACTTCATCGGTGGCAGCGGTGACAACCTGTTCGTCGGCGCGGACAGCGGCGAGGTGTATGACATCACCGGCGTGAACGAGTTCTCGTTCGGTGATCTGGTGA
>SKLO01000588.1 GCA_007123195.1 Verrucomicrobiales bacterium
TCCGTGCCTTGAGATCGGTCAGCCAGGTGCAGAAGATCACGCCGTCGGCCAGCAAGCGCGCGCCGCCACCCGGGTAGCCGTAGTCCGGCCCGGGTTGGCCGTGCGGGCAGCGCGACACCAGCACCACCGGCAGACCGTCGCGCACCGCGGCACTCATCGCCTGCGCGAGTCCCGGGGGCACGTTGCCGCGGCCCATGGCCCGGACCACGAACCCGGCGCAACCGCCGCCGCGGGCGGCTTCGATCGCACGGCCGTCGCTGTCCTGATGGGCGGTCACCAGTTCCACCCAGGGCATGCCGTCGGGCGCCATCGCTGGGTCGGTGGCCACGGCGGGAATCGCCAGCGAGCACCGCCGCAACGGCTGCCGATACCAATGTGGTCGCTTGGATTCGATCCGCCCGAGTGGCCCGGCCGGGCGGCTGATCAGCGGGTCGATGGAGTCGGTGGCCACCTTGGTGACCTCGGTGGCCGCATGGATCTGCCGGTTCAGCACTACCAGCACCCCGCGCCCCGCGGCTTGTGGGTCCGCCGCCACCCGACAGGCGTCGAGCAGGTTGGTGTCGCCATCCCAGCCGGGTTCGTCGCTGGTGCGCATGGCACCGGTCAGCACCACCGGGGCTGCGGTGCGCTGCCACAGGTCGAGCAGGAAGGCGGTTTCCTCCAGGGTATCGGTGCCGTGCGCCACCACCACGGCGTCGGCGGCGGCCAGTTCGCGGTCAATGGCAAGTCGGAGATCGAGCACCGCCGGGCCGTTCATCTGGGGTCCCGGTCGACGACCCTCTTCGACGGCCCTGAGCTGCCACGGCAGGGTGGGGGCGTGATCCCCGGCGGTCAGTCGATCCAGCACTTCCTGTCCCCCCAGGGCCGGCACGGCGCTGCCGTCGGCGGGGTCCCTGCGCATGGCGATGGTGCCGCCGGTGAAGAGAATGGTGATGCGATTCATGGCCGTTACATTGCTGGACCGCCTGCGTCACAATTTGGGGCAGGGCGTCGGGTGATAACGACCCCGGCGCTGCGGGTGGAAGCGGTTTGGGCCGGTAATTCCGTTGCCGAGGCTGCCCTTGGGGCACCATCGGTGGTCCGGGGCCCGGTTCAACCGCAAGCGCAGCTTGACAGTTCAAGCTTGCGACGGGTTGACGAACGGCGCTATCTGGCAATGATGCATCCCGTTGATGCCGGGGCTCCCGCAAGGTCGTGCAGGCTGAATGGCGCCATCGAGGCACCTTTCAGCGGCCTTTTGCGCTCGTCTGCCGATTGCCACAGGATTCATGAAACAAGCCGACATTCCCATGCACCAAGCTTCCGCTTCGCCGCTTACCCCCGGCCTGCAGGAAACCTTTAGCAGCCACCGCGCCCGACTGGCCGCGAGCCTGCCTCCGCGATCGATGGCCATCGTGCTGTCGAACGATGTGATCACCACCAACGCCGACGCCACGGTTCCGTTCGTTGAGAACAGTGATTTCTATTACCTGACCGGCATCCGCCAGGAGGAATCGGCGCTGGTGTTGTTCCCGGACGCGCAGGATCCCGCCCATCGGGAAATGCTGTTTCTGCGGGAAACCAACGAGACCATCGCCGTTTGGGAGGGCGCCCGCCTGACCAAAGAGCAGGCCACGGAGGCTTCCGGAATCGTGAAGATCCACTGGAACCAGCAGTTTGATTCGCTGTTCCGCCGCCTGATGGTCCAGGCTGAATCGGTGTTTCTCAACACCAACGAGCACCCGCGGGCGCGGCCGGAGGGGCCTGACCGCAACGAGCGCTTCGTGCGCACCAGCAGGGAGCAGTTCCCGCTGCATCAATACCGCCGCCTGGCGCCGCTTCTGCACCGCCAGCGCGCGATCAAGACGCCGGGGGAGATCGAACTCATGCGGCGCGCCTGCTCGGTCACCGAGTCCGGCTTCCACCGCCTGCTGAAGTTTGTCAGGCCCGGGGTGATGGAATACGAGGTGCAGGCGGAATTGATCCACGAATACCTGCGCCTGGGGGCCGACGGGTTTGCCTACCCGCCGATCATCGCCTCGGGGGTGAACAGCTGCGTCCTGCACTACGTGAGCAACCGGGAGCGGTGCAAGGACGGCGACCTGCTGCTGCTCGACGTCGCGGCCGAATGGGGCGGCTACGATTCGGACATGACCCGGACGATTCCTGTCAACGGCCGCTTCAGCCCGCGCCAGCGCGCGGTCTACGAGTCGGTGCTGCGGGTCATGCGGGCGGCTGCCGACCTGCTTCAGCCCGGCGTCATGCTCAACGAGTTCCAGAAGGAAGTCGGCCGCGTGATGGAGCGCGAGCTGATCGGCCTGGGCCTGCTCGACGCCGCCGAGGTTGACAAGCAGGACCCGGACTCGCCCCTGTTCCGCAAGTATTTCATGCACGGCACCTCGCATTCGATCGGGATCGACACCCACGACGTGCTGCGCGAGGACGAGCCGGTGCGCGAGAACATGGTGTTTACCGTGGAACCGGGCATCTACCTTCCCGACGAGGGCTTTGGCGTGCGCCTGGAGAACATGATCGTGATCAAGGAGGGTGGCAATGTCGACCTGCTGGGCTCGGTCCCCATCGAGCCCGATGACATCGAGGCGCTGATGGCCGACCGCTGATGCGTGGGGAATGGCAATGACGCTGGCGGACAAGCAACAGCAATGGATCGAGGATTGGGGCATCATCCCGGACAGCTACGAACGGCTGTCGGCGCTGATGGCCGAGGCTGGTTCCGAGCCGGAGTTCGGCGATGACCTGAAGCGCGAGGAGTGGCTGGTGCCCGGCTGCCAGGCCCGGGTATGGCTGCTCGGCGGGGTGGGGGAGGACGGCTTGTGCCGCTTCCGCGCCGACTCCGACGCGCCGATGGTGCGCGCGCTGGCGGTGTTCCTGTGCCGGCTCTACAGCGGCCACCCGGCCGCCGAGGTCATCGAGGTGGAACCGGAGATCCTCGACCGCCTCGGCCTCAGCGGCCACCTGACCCCGACCCGCCGGCGTGGCTTGGAATTCATCCGCCTGCGGCTGCGCCAACTGGCTGGCGGGGGGGCGATGGGTGAGGGGCCGGCGGTGGTGTAAAAACTCTGCCAATGGCGGCAGCCCGTAGGTTGAATTGGCGCAATTCGACCTGCTGTGGGTGCGACGCACGGGTTGGTGCCGGGACCACGCCGAGGGTTCATTCGCAGGGAGACAAGGGAGCCGTGAAGGAAGGAAGCGTAGGGAACGAACGACCCGTCCCCCGGTCGAATTGCAGCAATTCAACCTACGGTCGTTGCGCCCGCGAGGCCGTGGTGAGGTGATGCGCCAAGGGCCGGCGGTGCGGTCCGCTCTCGCCTCCCCTCGCACGGGCGGAGCCTCTGTCCTGCTGCCTCCTTGTTGTTGGCGCAGGCCGGCGCAGGATCGCCTCTCCAGGCTCACAGCTGCAGCCGTCGCACCGCGCCGGTGAACGGGTCCAACTGCACCGTGACGAATGTCTCCGGCACGGCGCCGTCGGCGCGTTCGACGTCGACCTCGCGGGCAAAGGTGATGAACCA
>SKLO01000550.1 GCA_007123195.1 Verrucomicrobiales bacterium
CATCTGTGGTTGAAATTCTGTTCTTAGGTTTGCAAATAGGTTTTTGATTCATGTCCTCTACAATCGCCAGCTCAACCTGCCATCACTGCGGATCGCCGGTGCCCGAGGGCGCGCCGGTGCCGGGTTTCTGCTGCCGTGGTTGTTCCCATGTTCACGATCTGATCCACGAGGGCGGGCTGGAACATTTTTATGACCTCAAGGGCCGCGACACCGTGGCCCCGGTGCTCGACAAGGCCTTCAGCTCGCACGACTGGACCTGGCTGCTCACCCGCATCGACCAGGCCGAGGAGCAGGCGCGGGTGGCGATGGTTGGGAACGAGGGTCCAGTGGTGGCGAAACTTGAATGCGGCATCGACGGCGTGTCCTGCGTCGGTTGCCTGTGGCTGATTGAAAACCTGTTCAGCAAGGTGCCGGGCAGTCTCGCCTGCGAGACCCACCCCGGGTCCGGCTGGATCCGCCTGACCTGGCATGCGGGCAAGTGCGATATCGGTGGATTTGCCCGCACCCTGCAGCAATTCGGTTACGTCCTGACTCCGAAGGTGGGAAGCCACGGCGGCTCCCGGGAGGCGTCCGACCTGCGCCTGCGGCTCGGGCTTTGCTCCGCTTTCGCCATGAATGCGATGGCGTTCACCCTGCCGCGTTACCTGGGCATGGGCGCGGATTTTTTCCTGGCCGGCTGGTTTGAGTTGATCGCGGCCCTTTCCGCCACGCTGGCGCTGCTGGTCGGCGGTTCGTATTTCATCCGCCGGGCCTGGCTTGGGCTTCAGCAGGGCTTGTTGCACATGGACTTCCCCATCGCCCTCGGTGTGCTGCTGGCATGGGGCGGATCGATGATCGGTTGGCTCGCCGGGCATGAAGCGCTGATCTACTTCGATTTCGTGGCGATCTTCCTCTGCCTGATGCTGGGCGGGCGGTTGCTGCAGGTCGCCGCCATCGAGCGGCACCGCCAGCGCGCGCGCGGCCTTGAAACCGTGCCGGCCGAGGCGGTGCTGCCCGGCGGTGCCACCAAACCATTGCATGACCTCGCCCCCGGCGATGTCATCGAAATCGAACCTGGAGGACTGCTGCCGGTCGGTGGACTGCTGGAAACCCGGCGCGCATCGGTCAGTCTCGAATGGATCAACGGCGAATCCGAACCACAGGTGTGGAGCCAGGGACGCAGGCTGCCCGCGGGAGCGATCAATGTGGGGCGTGACCCTATTCTCGTGCGCGCCGGCGAGGCGTGGGAGAATTCCCTGCTCAAACGCCTCGCCGAAGCCGGAACCCGCCAGGCGGAAAGCCGGCCATTGCTGGAGAAGATCCTCCGCGGCTACGTGATCGTCGTGGTCGCGCTGGCGTTGCTCGGCGGCTCGGCGTGGTTTTTCATCGGCGACGGCTGGGTGGACGCCCTGCAGGTGGCGGTCAGCGTGTTGGTGGTGTCCTGCCCGTGTGCCATCGGTCTGGCGTTGCCGCTGGCCGACGATCTGGCGCGAGCCGCCCTCCAGCGGCGCGGGATCTTCCTGCGGCGGGCGGATTTTTTCTCCCGCCTCGCCACCGTGCGCTCGCTGGTGTTCGACAAAACCGGCACTCTCACCATGGAACGCCCGGAACTGGTCAACCCCGAGGCGCTCGATGAGCTTCCTGCCGAGGCCCGGTTGCGCCTGCGCGATCTGGTCGCCTCCAGCCTCCATCCGGCCAGTCGCCGGCTGCTCGAATCGCTGGCCGAACCGTCCGTCGACCACCCGACCGTGGTCGAGGAGGTGCCCGGCCAGGGCCTGCGCCTGATCCACAGCGACGGCTCCCGCTGGTCGCTCGGCCATCCGGATTTCGAGGCGGTGGAACCTGCCCCGGATCGGGCCGACTCCGTGCTGCGGCGCGACGGCCGGGTGGTGGCGGGGTTCCGGTTCCGCGACGCCCTGCGCCCGGCCTCGCGCGAGGCGGTCGGATGGCTGCGCCGGCGCGGCTTCGAGATCGCCATGCTCAGCGGCGACCGGCCGGAGAAGGTCGCCGCCGTGGCCGAACAACTCGGCATCCCGCCGCAGCGCGCGCTGGCGCGGCTGTCGCCCGAGGCCAAGCGTGACTGGGTGCGCGGGCAGGATCCGGATGCCACCCGCACGTTGTTCCTTGGCGATGGCGCCAACGACAGCTTCGCCTGCGCCGCCGCCGCCTGCTCCGGCACGCCGATGATCGACCGCGCCCTGTTGGAGGAGAAGGCCGACTTCTTCTTCACCGGCCACAGTCTCGGCTTCCTGCCCCATTTGTTCATGGTCGCCGCCGTGCGCCGCCGTGCCGTGCGCCGCGCGTTTGTGTTCGCCGTTTGCTACAACGCCGCTGCTGTCTCGCTCTGCCTGGCCGGGATGATGCACCCGCTGGTGGCCGCCGTGATCATGCCGCTGGGATCGCTGATCTCGGTGGCAAGGGTCGCCCTCGCGTTCCGCCTGCGGCCGCCATCCGCCGCCACCACGGCGGGCGCCGGGGCACCGGCCACTACAGCCGAACCTGCGACCACATGAACTCAGGAATCCATCCCGATGATTTGCGATTCTTCGCCAGACGCTGCCGGGCGCTGGGCGGAGGAGTGGGCGACATGAGCGCGGCATGGCAGATTCTCAGGTTCCAGCGCTGTTCCCATGGTCCGGCCCCGGATGAACCCGGCAAGTGGGTCTTGCATCGCGGTCGCGGGTTTGTATCGTCGACCGCGGGAATGCAAGACAACGATCAAGGACGCGACCGGTATTTCGAGCTGCTCGAATCCTGTGCGTTTTTCCGTTCTTATCAGGACGCCTTCAAGGCGGCCACCGGCCTGCCGCTGGTGATCCTGTGCCGGTCGTGCGATCCCGGCCTTCCGCGGGCCGAATACGGCAACGCCTTCTGCCAGTTGCTCAACGAGTCCGGTGCCTGCGGTTCCTGTGGTGCCACGCTGGCGGAGGCCCGGCGCCAGGCCGGGGGCAATGCGCTCACCATCCAGTGCTTCGCCCGCATGAAGGAGACCATCGTGCCGGTCATGCACGCCGGCAAGGTGGCGGCCTACCTGAAGACCGGCGAGGTGCTGACCGCCGAACCCAGGGACGAGGATTTCGCGCACGTTGCCGCCGTGCTGCTTGCCGAGGGCAAGTCCGGCGCTGAGATCCGCATGCTCAAGGAGGCGTATCTCAAATCCCCGGTGATCGACGGCGCGCGCTATCAGGGCGTGGTTTACCTGCTCGAGTTTTTTGGCAAACAACTGTCGGCGCACCTTGGTGAACTGCTGGTCAGCGAGACCGAGCAGGTTCCACCCGCCGTTCGCAAGGCCCTGCACTACATTGAAACCAGGCTCGACGAGCCGTTGTCATTGGACGAAGTGGCGGCACACTCCGGCCTCAGCATCAGCCAATTCTGCAAGACCTTCAAGGAGACCACCGGAGCCACGTTCACCGAGTATGTGAACCGCCGGCGGATCGAATGGGCCCGGCGCGAGCTGCTGCGGCCCGGCTCCCGCATCACCGAGGTCGCCTACCACGTCGGCTTCGCCTCGCTGTCCCAGTTCAA
>SKLO01000039.1 GCA_007123195.1 Verrucomicrobiales bacterium
ACTGGTAACTGGTAACTGGTAACTGGTAACTGGTAACTGGTAACTGGTAACTGGTGACGGGTAACGGGTGACGGGTAACGGGTAACGGGTAACGGGTAACGGGTGACGGGTGACGGGTGACGGGTGACGGGTGACGGGTAACGGGTAACGGGTGACGGGTGACGGTGAATCCTGGCGTCACTGGCGTGCGGCCAGTTGGCGGGCGACCTCCACGAAGCGCCCGACCATGGGTGCGGCCGGCTCCGGCCTTTTGGCAATGCCGACCAACAGGGGTGGCGGTGGCGGCTCCAGCGGCACGATGGTCAGCCGTCGTCCGGACATCTCCCCCAGACGCTCGGACACCAGCGCCACTCCGCGACCCGACTCCACCGCGGCGATGAGACTGAAGACCCCATCGTGTTCCTCGGCGATTTCGAGCCGGCCACCGGCGGGAGCGACGATGCCCCGCATCCAGGCATGATACTCCGGGTAATCGGTGGCCCGGAACACCACCCACGGCTGGGTTTCGACCTCCGGCAGCGTCACCGATGTTCGACCCGCCAGCGGGTGGTCATGGGCCATGGCCACGCAGACCCGGTGGCGTTCCAGCAGATCGAACTCAAGCCCTTCGAGCAGATGCGGTTCCACCCCGACGGCCAGGGCCAGGTGCAATGACTGCTCGAGCACCCCGTCCAGCATTTCGCGGGTCGACAGGTCCTGCATGATCACGCGTGCCTCCGGGTATTGCTGCTGGAACTCGCGCAGGATGCGCGGGAGCAGGTCGATCGCCAGAGAGGGCGCGAAGCCGAGCCTGATCTCGCCGGCGCGTCCGGCGGCGGCCGCGCGCACCGTGAGCACCGCCCGCTCGGCGCGGCGCACCACTTCGCGGGCCTCGTCCAGAAACACCCGGCCGGCCTCGCTCAGGCGCAGCGAGTTGGCTTGACGCTCGAACAGCTCGACCCCCAGCTCGTCCTCGAGGTCGCGGATCTGACGGCTCAGCGAGGGCTGCGCCACGTGCAGCGCCGCCGCGGCGCGGGTCACGTTCTCGTGTTCTGCCACCGCGATGAAATAGTGCAAATGGCGCAGCTCCATGCCGAACCCACCATGCCCGCCAGGCATGGCCAGTCAAGGAACAAGGTCTTTTCCGGACTGACGCCGGCCGGCGATGATGGGGCTGCCGCCCGACGCGGGCGGTTCACCAACATCGACACCAAGGAACCATCCAACGACATGAGCACATTCACCTACAACCGACTCGACAAGGAGCAGGCCGCGGTCCTGCTGGTCGATCATCAAACCGGACTCACCAATCTGGTCCAGGACTTCAATCCGGACGAGTTCAAGAACAACGTGCTGGCGCTGGCCGAAGCCGCCCGCTACTTCAAGCTGCCGACGATCCTGACCACCAGCTTCGAGAGCGGGCCCAACGGTCCGCTGGTGCCGGAGCTGAAGGAAATGTTCCCGGACGCGCCCTACATTGCCCGCCCGGGCAACATCAACGCCTGGGACAACGAGGAGTTCGTGGCGGCGGTCAAGGCCACCGGCCGCAGGCAGTTGATCATCGCCGGCATCGTCACCGAGGTGTGCGTGGCGTTTCCCGCCCTGTCGGCGTTGGAAGAGGGCTATGAGGTGTTCATCATCACCGATGCCTCGGGCACGTTCAACAAGACCACGCGCGACGCCGCCTGGTCGCGCATGCAGTCGGCTGGCGCGCAATTGATGACCTGGTTCGGGGCCGCGTGCGAGCTGCACCGCGACTGGCGCAACGACATCGAGGGGCTCGGCACCTTGTTTTCCAACCATCTGCCGAACTACCGCTGCCTGATCAACAGCCACCTCGCCTTCACCGGCGGGGCCCAGGCCTGACGCGCCCGCGGTCGCTGCCGCGCGAAATGCCACGGTGGCGGCGGCCGCGGGTTCCGGCCGGGTTCGTTGATCCATTCCGGCGGGAGGTGTTGCCTTGGCGGTGCCCGGCGGCGCTGCCCCGCGGTGTCGCATGTGGCCCGCGGTCGGTTCTGGCGCCTGGTTGCTCGTTGAGCAGGGGGCAGGGGGTGGCGCGCGTGGGCACCGGGGGAGCCGCGGCCCATGTCCGCCGCGGCGGTCGAAGGCCGGATCCTTGGCGGGAATGGCTCTGGCATTGGCTCCGGTAGCCGGGACGGCTGCCGGCACGTTGCGGACACGCGGGACGCCCGCCGCCACGGCTTGGCCACACCCTGTGGTCGGGGCTTGTAATCGAACCGCTGCCGCCGACCATGGCGCATGGAGGCCACGCTTGAATGCCAGATCTACACCGGCGGCATCGCCCAGACCAACGGCTATCTGGTGCGGCTTCGCGACGGCGGCGGGCCGGTGGTGTTGATCGATGCCCCGGCCGGCATTGGCGGATGGTTGCGACAACTCGGGGCGCGGCCGGATTGGCTGCTGCTGACCCACCATCACTTCGACCACATCGAGCACGCGGCGCTGGTGGCTGAAACGGGGGCGCGCGTGCTCGCTTTCACCCGGCCGACGCCCGAGCTGACGCTTGAGAGCATGGCCGCCTCCTGGGGCATGCCGATGACGGTGCGGCCGTTCGAGGTTGATGAACGGCTGGAATCGCTGATGGCGGTCGAGGATCCACCGGCGGACCCTGGCTGGCATGCGGTGCCGGGGCTGGATCTTGGCGGTGAGTGGCGCTGGGCGCACGTGCCCGGGCACTCGCCGGACAGCGTGGTGTTCCACCTGCCGGCGCTGGATTGGCTGTTCGCCGGCGACACCCTGTTCGCCGGCAGCATCGGCCGCACGGATTTGCCCGGCGGTCATCACGAGCAGCTGATCGAGGGATTGCGCTCGCGGCTGCTGCCGCTGCCGGACGCGACCCGGGTGCTGCCGGGCCATGGTCCGGAGACCACGATCGGCGAGGAAGCGGCGGACAATCCCTACGTGGGCGGGCGTTGAACCGCCGGCTCGGGGACTGGCTGGCATGGCTCGGGCGCGCCATGCTCCGGGGTTTGTCCCCAAGGTGGAAGCGGCGTCCCGCCGGTTTGTCAGGGAGAGTTGGTCTATGAAAGCGGCTGCGCACGGCTTGTGCATGGCGCCTTGCCGATGCCACCTTGTGCCTCGGCACAGGCGTCAGCACCGAATACCCGGCGCACCCTGCAAGGTTCGGCCGACGGAGCGGGATTGGGATTTGCCGCCGCTTGCGACCGTGGTTGAATGAGGCCCATGACCTCCCGCGACCACCACCCGGCCCCCCGGCTGCCGCGCCGCCTGTGGCAGCGCGGGAACCGGGCGTTGCGAGGGGCGATTGAAAGCGCCTGGCGCTGGCCGCTGTTGTTGCCCGCGCTGGGGGCCCTGGCTGGGATCATGGCGGCCGATCATTTCCGCTGGCTGCCCGGCTGGTTGTGGTTGCCGGCGGGCGGGTTGCTGGCCCTGCTCGCCGCCGCCATCTGGCCGGGGCGGGTGCGCTGGCCGGTCATCGCCGCGCTGGCAGCCGGGGCGTTCGCCTTCGGGCATCAGCAACAACTGCAACGCC
>SKLO01000660.1 GCA_007123195.1 Verrucomicrobiales bacterium
CATTGGCAACGGCAGACAGGAATGTCTGCCTGCACTCTGGGCCGCAAAATCGGGCGGTGCGCCAAAGGCCGTTGCCAGAACGGGGCGTCGCACGAATAGTTCGGGAATGGAAGGATCCCTTGCCTGTCTGGCTGTCGGAGCCGGCGGATTTCATGGGCTGTCCCCCGGCGACGGGGGCGGGTCATGGATGATTCCATTGGCGCTGGGGTTGGACTGGCAGCAGCCCTGGTGGCTGGCACTGGCCCTGCCGGCGCTGTTGTGGCTGCTTTGGGTGGACGCGCGCTCGCAGCACCCGATGGGCGAGGGTCGGCGGCGGGCGCTGCTGGTCACGCGGGCGCTGCTGGTGGCGCTCGGCCTGGCCGCGCTGGCGGGGCCGGCGCGGGAGTTGCGCAGCGACCGGCAGGCGGTGGTGATGGTGCTGGATCACTCGCTGAGCATGGGGCAGGAGGGACTGGAGCGGGTGCTGGCCACCGCGCGCGAACTGGAGCAGCAGCTGCCCCCGGGCGTGGATCTCGGGTTTGTCGCTGCCGGGGCCGGGGCCGAAGTGATGGCGCCCCCCGGCACCACCAGCGCGGAGGATCTGGAGCCGTGGACCGATTGGATGGAGCAATCCGGCGGCCAGACCGATCTGGCGGCGGCGCTGCGATTGGCGGGCGGGCTGTTTCCAGCCGGCACGTCGCGCCATGTGGTACTGGTCACTGATGGGCTTGAAACCCGTGGCAACCTGCGGGCGGCGGCGGCCGAGGCGGGGGTGAGGGGCGTCAGCGTGCACGCGGTGCCGGTGGCGGGCGAGACCCGGCCGGACGCCAGGATCACGGCGGTGACCCCCTCGCAGGCGCGGCTGCACGAGGGCGCCGCGCTGGCAATCCGGGTCGGCTTGGAGAGTTCGATCGAGGGCGAGGGCCGGCTGCGGTTGTTTGAGAACGGGCTGGAGGTGGAGAGCCGGCCGCTGGCGCTGCGTGCGGGCGAGGCGCGCGAGGAGGTGTTCCGGCGCACGCCGGACCAGCGCAACGTGTATCATTACCGGGCGGTGCTGGAGGACGTCGAGGGAGATTCGATTGCCGACAACAACGAGGGCCTGGCGGTGGTCGACGTGCGCGGCAAACCGGTGATCCTGTTGATCGAGGGCGAGGACGGCGAGGCCCGCTACCTGGTCGAGGCGATGGCCCGGGAGGGCATCCGGCTGGAAACGCGCCCGGCGCAGGCGTTGCCGCGCGAACCCTCCGAGTTGGCCGGCTTTGACGCCGTGATCCTGTCCGACGTGCCGGCCAGCAGGTTGAGCGAGGCCTCGATGGCGGCGCTGCGCGATTATGTCGACAAGCTGGGCGGCGGTCTGGTGATGATCGGCGGCCACCAGTCGTTCGGCGTGGGCGGTTATGTGCAGACGCCGATCGAGGATGTGCTGCCGGTCAAACTGCAGGCGCCGGACCAGGAGGAGCAGCAATCGGCGGCGCTGGCGATTGTGGTCGACCGGTCCGGCTCGATGGCGGGCGAGCGACTGGAGTTCTGCAAGCTCGCCGCCGCCGGGGTGGTGGAGTTGCTCAGTCGCAAGGATTACGTGGGGGTGTATGCGTTCGACACCGAGGCCTACACCATCGTGCCGATGACCCGGGTGACCTCGACCGGGGCGATCATCAGCCAGATCAACACGCTGACGGCCGGCGGCGGCACCAACATGTATCCCGGCATGGTGCGCGCGCGGGAGGAACTCAATCAGGTCAACGCGCGGCTCAAGCACATGATCGTGCTGGGCGACGGCCAGACGGCCGGCACCGGTTACGAAGCGCTGGCGGCGCAGTGTCAGGCCGAGGGCATCACGGTGTCGACGGTGTCGGTGGGCGAAGGTTCATGGGTGGCGATGATGCAGGCGATCGCCGCGGCCGGCGGCGGGCAGGGCTACGTGACCACCGACGCCTCCAGCATCACCCGCATTTTCACCCAGGACACCCTGACCCACACCGGGCGCATGATCCGCGAGCAACCGTTCGAGCCGGAAAAGGTCGAGCGCCACCCGATGCTGGCGGACTGGGACGACTTCGACGCGCCGCCGCTGCTGGGTTACGTCAAGACAATCCGCAAGCCGACCGCACAGGTGCCGTTGGTGACCGACCTCGGCGACCCGCTGCTGGCCCACTGGCGCTATGGACTGGGCAAGGTGACGGCGTTCACGTCCGACGCCAAGTCGCGCTGGGCATCGTTGTGGGTGGCCGGCTGGCCTGGTTACGGCAAGCTGTGGGCGCAGGTGCTGCGCGAAACCGCGCGCCCACCACAGGGGCGCAACATGGACCTGCGCTACGAGTGGGATGGCGAATGGGCGGAACTGACGGTCGACCTGCTGGAGGACGCCGGCACCCGGCGCGACGCGGCACGGGTGGAGGCCGACGTGTATTTCGTGGGCGCGGGCCGCGGGCAGGCGGGCTCCGGCGGGGCGATGGAGCCGCTGGTGACGCTGGAACTGCCGCAACGCGGCCCGGGACTTTACCGCGCCGGATTCCGGCCGGACCAACCGGGCATGTATTTGATCCGCGCCCGCGCCGGCGCGCAGATGGTGTCGGCCGGCCTGGTGCACCAGCCCTCGGCCGAGGCCGCCACCGGGATGGTCGACGATGCCCTGCTGGCGGAGGTGGCGGCGATCACCGGTGGCGGGTTGATCGATCCGGCGGCGCCGCAATTCGTGCCGGCCGGTCAAAGCGTGGCCGACTACCGCGAGTTGCGCCCGTGGCTGCTGGGGGCGTTCCTGTTGCTCCTGCTGGCGGACGTGATGATCCGCCGCTGGGAGCATGTGCGCGGCGTGGCCGGAATGCTGCGGCTGACCCCGGCGCGGCCGGGTTGATCCCCCAGGCCACGAGTTATGGTGGCAACGGCGGCGATGGGGACCACCCCCGGTCAGCGGTCGGCCCCGCCCTGACCCCGGGACATTTCCCGGCCCGGGTCCCGCTGCGGGGCTTCGGCCCGATGCAGGCAGTTCAGGCAATACTCGTCGCCGTTGGCCGCCACGCGGAACTCCATGTGTTCATCCTCGCGCTCGGTGATGCTGCACTCGACACATCGGTGGAAGGTGTCGTTCTCCAGCGCGGTCTGGAGTTGAAACTCCCGGCGGCGCGCGCTGGCCTTGGCTTCGCTGGCCACGGAGCGAACCATGGCGGGCAGGACGAACACGGCAAAGGGCAGCAGCGAGGCGACCACGGTCATTCGCAAGGCTGCCGGACCGCCCCAGAAATACAGCAGGCAGGTCAGGGCCGCGATCCATCCCACCCACTTCATCTTGATCGGAATCACCAGCATCAACATGATGGTGTGGTTCGGAAACAAACCCGCAAAGGCCATGATCAGGCCCGACTTGACGAACAGCCCGACCCCGGGCGCGTCGAACAGGTAGTTGGCCCAGAACATGGCGACCACAACGGTCAGCAGGTAGAGGTTGACCTTGAACGCCCCCCAGGCCTGCTCCAGGCCCTCGCCGATGAACCACAGGAACAACACGGCGATGATGGTGAGAATGCCCCCGCCCATCGGGATGAACAAAAAGGTCACCAACCGCCACACCTCCCCCTGAAGGATCGCCGGAGCGCTGAGTCTCAGCGCCTCATAGAGGTGGGGGTTGATCATCAGCAGCAGCCACATCAGCCCCTGGAAGCCGGCCATGATCCGGATCGCATGCGGAATGGCAAAACGACCGAGCCGACGTTCCAGCCGATTGATGATCGGAGAGTCCATCCGGCAACCAACCTCAAGGCACCGCCGGATGCCAGCGGATTGTGCCCCGCCGCCAAGCATGACCCGCCCCGCGGAACCTGGCCGGTCCATCTTGGCGTTGCAATCCCCCGCCCCGCTGGCCAAACTGGCCGTCACCACCCTCGCGCCGACGCTCCCTCAACCGCACCCCGCCCCACCAGTCCACCAGCCCACCAGCCATCCGGTCCGCAGTCCCTGTCCCATGACCGCCACCGACGCCTATCTCGTCCTCAACCTGCTGCCCGGCATCGGGCCGGTCCGGGTCGCACGCCTGTTGCGACGGTTCGGCAGCCCGCAATCAGTGCTGCAGCAACCGGCCGGAGTCCTGCAACAGGTCTCCGGTTGTGGCGCCGAAACCGCCACCGTGATCGCTGGCTGGCGGCAATCGATCGATCTCGACCGCGAGCACCGTCGCATCCGCGAGACCGGCGTCACCGTGCTCACCCCGGCCGACGACGATTACCCGGCGCCGTTGCGGGAAATGATCGATGGCCCGCTGGTGCTCTACGTGATGGGTCAATTGACCGCCGCCGACGCCCGCGCGGTGGCGGTCGTGGGCTCGCGCCGCACCACCAACTACGGCGTCCAGTCGGCGCGTCGCCTCTCATTCCAGCTCGCCGGCGCCGGCATGACCGTGATCAGCGGCCTGGCGCGGGGCATTGACACCGCCGCTCACGAAGGCGCACTGGCCGCCAATGGCCGCACGGTCGCGGTCATCGGCTCCGGTTTGGGCCAGCTCTACCCGCCCGAGAACCAGGCGCTGGCCGAACGCATCGCCGCCAATGGCGCGGTGGTCACCGAGTTCCCGATCGATTACCCGCCTGACAAGCAGAGTTTCCCCCTGCGCAACCGCATCGTCGCCGGCTGGGCGCTCGGCACCCTGGTGGTCGAGGCCCCGGGGCGCAGCGGCGCGTTGATCACCGCCAACCAGGCGCTCGACTACGGGCGCAACGTCTACGCCGTGCCGGGACCGATCGACCGCCCCAGCTCCCTCGGCGCCAACCGCCTGATCCAGGAGGGCGCCCGGCTGGTCATGGACGCGGCCGACATCGTCGACGACCTCAGCCAGCTGCTGCCGCCGCAGCGGGCGCACCGCCGTCCGGCGGGCCGGCAGCCGGGCGCCATCCCCAGCGAGGCCATGGTGCACACCCGCGAGCAACGGCAACAGCGCGGCCCGCGACGACGGGTGATCAAGCCGGCCCCGACCCCGGCCGCCGACGGCGAGGCCGCTGCGGCCGCATCATTGCCCGACTCCACCCCGCCCGAACCCCCGCTTGTCGTTCAGGGCCTGCTGCCGGTGGCGCAGGTCCAACCGGCCCCGCCTCCCCCGCCGCCGCCGGTCCTGACCGCCGCCGAACAGACCCTGCTCGATCTGCTCGGCGACGACGAACGCCACCTCGACGAACTGATCCACAGCAGCGGTCTGGCCGGCTCGGTGGTGCTGGCCAATCTGACCCGATTGGAGATGAAGCGCCTCGCCCGGCAACTCCCCGGCAAGCACTTCGTCCGCGGCCCGGCCGCGCCGCCGGCTTGAAAACCGGCCGCACGCCCCCACCCGGCACCGGCACCCGATCGACAGTTTCACGTCGCGGGCCTTGACAACCTGCCGGTTCGGAGGCGACAGCAGCAGGCAACGTCACCGGTCCCTCCCGTCCCACGGGCCCCCCGGCTCGCCGTCACGCCGCCGAAACCAGGCGTCCACCGGCATCCGTTCCAGTCTTACCGCGCCCATCGCGCCTGCACCACCATGGGAAAGTCCCTCATCATCGCCGAAAAACCCAGCGTCGCCACCGACCTCGTCCGGGTGTTGTCGAAAGACCCCAAGGTCGGCGCCTTCTCCAAAGAGAAGGACTACTTTGAAAGCGACCACTACATCGTCTCCTCGGCCATCGGCCATCTGGTCGAGCTGGCCCTGCCCGGCTCCGACGGCAAGGGCCTGAAGTGGAAGATCGACAACCTGCCGATCCTGCCCGAAGAATTCGAGCTGCAGCCGATCGAGCGCTCCGAGGCGCGGTTCAAGCTGCTGCGCCGGCTGATGCGGCGCAAGGACGTCACCGGACTGATCAACGCCTGCGATGCCGGCCGCGAGGGCGAACTGATCTTCCGCTACGTGGTCGCCGCCGCCAAGGTCGACAAGCCGGTCCGCCGCCTGTGGATGCAGTCCATGACCCCGCAGGCCATCCGCGAGGCGTTCTCGAAACTGCGCCCCGGCGAGGAACTCCAACCCCTCTACGACGCCGCCATGTGCCGCTCGGAGAGCGACTGGCTGGTCGGCATCAACAGCACCCGCGCCCTGACCGCGTTCAACTCCCGCCACGGCGGCTTCAACCTGACCCCGGTCGGTCGCGTCCAGACCCCCACCCTCGCCATCCTGGTCAAACGCGAGCTTGAAATCCAGAAGTTCACACCGCGCGACTACTGGGAAGTCCACGCCGAATTCGGCGTCGAGGGCGGCAGCTACGCCGGGCGCTGGTTCCAGGAGGGATTCAAGAAACCCGCCGACAACGAGCACGCCCGCGCCGAACGCCTGTGGGAGCGCGCCCAGGCCGAGGCCGTCGTCGCCCGTTGCGAGGGCAAGACCGGCGTCGTAGAGGAGAAGAAAAAGCCCTCCAAACAAGCCGCGCCGCTGCTCTACGACCTCACCAGCCTCCAGCGCGAGGCCTCCAACCGCTTCGGCTTCTCCGCCGGCCGCACCCTGCAGCTGGCCCAGGCCCTCTACGAGCGCCACAAGGTGCTCACCTACCCGCGGACCGATTCGCGCTTCCTGCCCGACGACTACCTCGGCACCGTCAAGCGCACCATCGGCGGCTTCGCCGACCTCACCCCCGCCAAACTCGGCAGCTTCCCCTCCGACCTGGTCGACCACGCCGAATTCGCCTTGAAACAAGGCTACGTCCGCCCCAACCGGCGCATCTTCGACAACAGCAAGGTCAGCGACCACTTCGCCATCATCCCCACCGGCCAGGTGCCCACCCGCAGCCTCGGCGAGGCCGAGCAGAAGCTCTTCGACATGGTCGCGCGCCGTTTCATCGCGGTGTTCTACCCGGCCGCCGAGTTCGAACTCACCTCGCGCATCACCCGCGTCGGCGACGACGCGTTCAAGACCGACGGCAAGATTCTGGTCGTGGCAGGCTGGCAGGCGGTCTACGGCAAGCGCGCCCGCAGCAGCTCCGACGGCGATGACGACAAGACCCTGGTGGCGGTGAAACCCGGCGAACCCGCCGAGGTGCTCGAGATCGAGGTCCAGGACCTTGTCACCAAGCCGCCCCCGCGTTACACCGAGGCCACCCTGCTGTCGATGATGGAGGGCGCCGGCAAGCTGGTCGACGACGACGAACTGCGCAGCGCCATGTCCGACCGCGGCCTCGGCACCCCCGCCACCCGCGCCGCCATCATCGACGGCCTCATCAAGGACAAATACATCAATCGGGAAAAACGCGACCTGATCGCCACCGCCAAGGGCATCCAGACCATCGGCGAACTCGAGGACATCGGCGTCGAGGTGCTGTCGTCACCGGAAATGACCGGCAACTGGGAGTTCAAGCTGCGCCAGATCCAACAGGGCGAGTTCGACCGCGACTCGTTCATGCGCGAGATCCGCCAGCTGACCACCGACATCGTCGAGCGCACCCGCAGCCACTTCAACACCGTCAAGAACCGCGTGCTGCCCGACCTCGAGGTCGACTGCCCGTCGTGCGGCGCGCGCCCGCTCAAGCAGGACGACCAGGGCTACCGCTGCCAGAACCCCGAGTGCCGCTTCCGCATCTTCCGCACCATCGCCGGCCGCACCCTCACGGAACCTGAACTCAAGACCCTGCTCACCGAGCGCCTGGTCGGCCCGATCGAAGGCTTCCGCAGCCGCCGCGGCGCCCTGTTTTCGGCCGTGCTGGAACTCAGGCAGGACGACAAGGGCAAACTCGCCGCCGGCTTCGTGTTCGACAAGGATCCCGCCGACGAACTGACCGCCGCCGACCTCGGCGACGAGCAGTTCGTCTGCGAGGCACCCGACAACCGCGGCCGCATCTACGCCACCGAAACCTCCTACGTCTGCCTGCGGCCCGACGGCAAGACCATCGACGACAAGCTCAGGCTCCCGCGCGAACTGTGCAAATTCCAGCTGTCGCCCGAGCAGGCCCGCAAGTTCTTCACCGAGGGCAAAACCGACCTGATCGACAAGTTCATCTCCAAGCGCGGCCGCCCGTTCTCAGCCAGATTGGCGCTCGACCTCGAGGGCAAGCGCCTGATCCAGTGGGAATTCCCGCCGCGCGAAAAGAAGGATCCCGCCACCAAAAAGGCCGCCACCAAGAAAAAACGCAGCGCCAAGAAGAAAACCGCCCGCCGGTCCGGCTGACGGTCCCCACCTCCATGCATGACGTCATCGTCGTCGGTGCCGGCATCGCCGGCCTCACCGAGCGCGGCCACCGGAAACACATCTTTCGCCAGCCGCCGTGCCAGGCTATGATCACCTCACCAACCGGAAACAACGGCCATGCCCAAAACTCTGGAAGCCATCACCCACGAAGTGCTCGAACTGCCGCACACCCAGCGCCTCGCGCTGGCACGGATCATCCTTGATCTCGACGGCGGCCCGGCCGACCCCGGCGTCGAGGCGGCTTGGGATCAGGAAATCCGCGCCCGCTTGAAGGCCTATGACGAAGGAAAGCTGGAAGTGATTCCCTGGGAAGATGTCCAGCTGGAGATGCGGGACCGGTTCCAGAAATGAAGCTTGACTTCCCCGCTGCCGTCCGGCTCGAACTGCGTGAGGCAATTGACTATTACGAAGGCAAACGCCCCGGACTTGGCGAGCACTTCTGGGAAGAAGTGGCGCTCCACATTCGCTGGATCCTCGCCAATCCCGAAGTGCCGCGACTCAGAGCAGGGGGATTATCGCCGGGTAAACCTTCATTCATTCCCCTACTACATCGCCCACGCGGTGCGCGATGACCGGGTGGTGCTGCTCGCCATCGGCCATGGCGCCCGCCGCCCTGAATACTGGATCGGACGCCACCCATGAACCTCAGCCTCACACTCCTCCTGACCCGCGTGCCCGATCCGCCGCGCCCCACCACCCACATCCATGCATGACGTCATCGTCGTCGGTGCCGGCATCGCCGGCCTCACCTGCGCCCGCGCCCTCACCGAGCGCGGCCACCGCGTGCTGGTGCTGGAAAAATCCCGCAGCTTCGGCGGCCGCTGCGCCACCCGGCTGTGGAACGGTCACGTGGTGGATCACGGCGTGTCATGCTTCACCATCGCCGAATCCACCTTCCGCAACGCGCTTGAACTGATCCTCACCCCGGGCGACCTGGCCGAGCTGCCGCACGGCTCGATCGTGCGGCGCGGCCAGGCGCAGCTGGCACCGGTCGGGGGCCGTCAGGCGACCTTCTACCTGCGCAGCGGCAACAACCGCCTCGGCAAGGCGCTGGCACAGACCGTCGATGTCCGCCGCGAGCACGTGGTCACCCGCCTCGGCCGCCGCCGCTCGGCCCACATGGTCGACGACCTGCCCTGCCGCGCGGTCGTGCTCAGCGCCCCGTGGCCGCAGACCGCCGAACTGCTGGCCCTGCCCCAACCGCCGGCTGGTGAGGCACCCCAATACCTGCCCAATCTGACCGCCTTCTTCGAATACCGCGGCCGGTTTGCCGGCAACAGCGGCGAGGCGTTCGCCCGCATCGATCCCGGCGAACACAGCGGCCTGTGGTGGAGCGCCTGCGAGAATCACAAGGAAAACCGCGTCCGCGGCGAGCGCAGCGTGTTCGTGGTCCACGCCTCGCTGGAGTTCACCCGCAAGTATCTGGAATCCCCGCCCACCGACTACCTGCCGGTGTTGCGCCAGCACCTCGAGCACCGCTGGGAACTCGACTCGTCCGACCTGGTCGACACCTTCGCCCATCGCTGGCGCTACGCCTTCGTGCGCGAACCGCGGCCCCAACTGCCGCCCCTGCCCGCCGGCGTGTTCGTCACCGGAGACGCCCCCGCGGGCTCGCAACTGGAGGCGGTCTGGAGCGACGGCCGGGCCACCGCCGACCGGGTGGCGCGGTTCCTTGGCTGAACCTGATGCAGGTTGGCGAGCCCGCCCCGCCTGCGCCACCGGCAGGTCGCGCTTCGCGTCCGCCGCCTTCAAGGCGCCCCTGACTGCTCCGGCGCCGGACCGCCCACGGCCGAACCCGGGCCGTGACCTAACTCGGCCCGGCGACAATTCGCCAGCGACAAACCTCCATTCGGCGTGTAATCTGGCAGCCGCCGTTGTCCGAACCGGGATGCCCCGGCCCGCCGTCCACCCGACAGCTCGCCAGGGCACGCCACCATCGAGCCATACGATACGCCGGGAGCATTCGCGGGCCATGAAGCGCCGACATGGCCGTCCTGTCACCACACGAGCCTGCCGAATCAGGAAGTGACGCAACACTTCCCTTGTATCCAGTGAGGCTCTGTCCGCCGCGCCAACGCCATTCGCACCAGCGATCCATCCATCCATTCCGCATCCATGTCCGACCTGCAATTCACCGACCTGGGCCTGTCCCCCGCCCTGCTTCAAGCCATTGAACAACTTGGCTACGAGAAGCCCGCACCGATCCAGGCCGAGGCCATTCCGCTGGTCCTGGCCGGCCACTCGATGATCGGCCAGTCCCAGACCGGCTCCGGCAAGACCGCCGCGTTCGCCATTCCCGCGGTCGAGATGTCCGACGCCGAGCCGATGGAAGTGCAGGTGCTGATCATCTGCCCGACACGTGAACTGGCCACCCAGGTGGCGGGCGAGTGCTACAAGCTCACCGCCTTCAAACGCGAGATCCACTCGATCCCGATCTACGGCGGCCAGTCCTACGACCGCCAGATCCGCGCGCTGCGGCGCGGCACCCAGATCGTCATCGGCACGCCAGGACGGCTGATCGACCACCTCAAGCGCGGCACCCTGAAGCTCGATCACGTCAAGCTGGTGGTGCTCGACGAGGCTGACGAAATGCTCGACATGGGGTTCCGCGACGACATCGACCTGCTGCTCAAGGCAACGCCCCCCGAGCGCCAGCTGGTCTGCTTCTCCGCCACCATGGCGAGGCCGATCATGGAGCTGATCCAGGGCCACGCCAACGACCTCAAGAAGGTCCGGATCGAGCACAAGCAACTGACCGTGCCGACCACCGAACAGAGCGCCTACGAGGTCCGCGGCCGCGGCAAGCAGGAAGCGCTGAGCCGGTTGATCGACCTCCACGACTTCAAGCTCGCGGTGATTTTTGCCAACACCCAACGCGTGGTCGACGAACTGGCGGACGAACTGGTCGCACGCGGCTACAGCGCCGACCGCATCCACGGCGGCATGAACCAGGCCCAGCGCGAGCGGGTCATGAACCAGTTCCGCCGCGGCGGTCTCGAGTTCCTGGTCGCCACCGATGTCGCCGCGCGCGGTATCGACGTCGACAACATCGACGCCGTGTTCAATTACGAGTTGCCCTGGGACGAGGAGGATTACGTGCACCGCATCGGCCGCACCGGGCGCGCCGGCCGCTCGGGCCAGGCGATCTCGCTGGTGGGTGGCCGCGAGATCTACAAGCTGCAGTCGATCGAACGCTATACCCGCGTCAAGATCCAGCGTCGCCGGGTGCCCTCGCTTGAGGAAGTTGAGGAGAAACGCACCAACGACTTCTTCGAGCGCATCCGCACCGCTCTTCAAGAAGGCGGTTGGGAGGGCGAGGGCCATCTGGTCGACAGGCTGCTCGAGCAGGGGTTCGCCTCGACCGACATCGCCAGCGCACTGATCCAGGAGTTGCGCAAGGCGATCGCGCCGCCCGCCAGCCCCGGCGGCGGCCAGGAAAGCGACGGACGCGATTTCGATCCCCGTGAACGCGGCCACGATCGAAGCCGCGGCGGCGAGCATTTCCACCCCCGAGGGCCGCGTCGATTCGACCGCGGTTCCGGCGGCAAAGCAAAGTTCAAGCCTTGGAAGAAGAACAAGCGCCCGTGATCAGCTGGCTGCCCCTCAAAGCGCCGCCTGTTGCAATGGCGCCCGAAAGCAGCCGTGAAGATAGTGGGCGCAGTGGACGAGCGACCCGTAACCCGGGGCCCGAATGAATGGCGCTGGAAACGGTAGGGCGAGCCGTCCCTGGCGAGCCGCGTTCGCCGGACCGGCGTGGAGACCGGGGCAACGGTGGTCCAGAGTGCAGGCAGACATTCCTGTCTGCCGTTGCCAATGACAGGACGATGGCAAAGCCCCATCAGCCCGAGCGCGGGGGTAGCCACCCGATCCCCCAAGGGTCCAGGCCGTGGGCACGCCGTCGGGGGGTATCGCGAGCAGACAAGAATGTCTACTCCACACTGACCGCGCCTGCCCACCGTCGCACCGCTCTCCCGCGTGCGAAAAGGTGGCGGGTTGGCGGGGGCTTTGGCTGTTCGCGGACAAAACGCGGGCGGTCTGGTGTGCGGGGCTGTGGGGCGAAAGGACGTCCTTCGGCCCGCGCGGCTCGGCAGGGACGCCTCGCCCTACCCCGCGGGGTGGCCATCCCGCGGGGTGCTTCGCGCTTGCAAAGCGAATGAGATGCGCTGGCAACGGTAGGGCGAGCCGTCCCTGCCGAGCCACGTTCGCCGGACCGGCGTGGAGATTGGGTTGGCGGAAGGTTCACGGCCTGTGCCGGGCCAACGTGAGCTGAACGCCGGGTCCTGGAGACTGCATGGACTGACTATTTGAACAAGAGGCAAAAGAGGGTCGTTCCGGCATACCTCCCACCCGTCCAGGCTCAGGCAGGCACCGCCAAAAAATGCCGGTTCGGTCTTGCCTGTGGTTCCGAATTTCCACCACGAAGAGCACGGTGAGCACGAAGATCTATGGTAAAGTTCATTCCGGACTTGTCTTCTACACCGGG
>SKLO01000512.1 GCA_007123195.1 Verrucomicrobiales bacterium
GGATTGGCCTCGCCCAGCGCCTGGTGCGCCTCCAGCACGACGGCGGCCCGTTCCTGCTTGCTGGTTTCGGCCGGGGCGGCGCTCGAGGGCAGCGCCGACAGTTCACCCGACACCACCCGGCGTTGCGCGCTCCAGGCCGTGCCCTGGTCGTCCACTTCGAGGATGTGATCGAGACCGAGATTGCGCAGCAGCTGGCGGTTGCGGGTATTGGGGTTGACCAGCTGCAGCGCGGGCCGGCTGAGCCCCTGAAGGCGCAAGCCGGTGCCGGCCAGGGTGCCCAGGAAGGTGCTGTCCATCATGGTGCACTGTTCTAGATCGATCACAATGTGCTCGGTGCCCTGCTCGATCTCGGCCACCAGGCAGGCGCGGATCTCGGGGCTGTTCTGGAAGGTGGCGCGGCCGTCCACGCGCACCCAGAACACGTCCCCCACGTATCCCACCAAAATTGTCCCTGCCTGGTTCATGCTCGTCGCGATCAATCGTTCTCCTGCTGTATCTGTATTGCGGTTGGTGGCCGGCTTGGCCTGCCCCTCCTGCTTTCAGTTCGGCCCGACCACCGGCCAACCCGATCCGGCGCCACCGGCCCCGTCACAACCGCCAAGGACGGCCACGGGCCATGCCGGCGACCGGCTCCGGGGCCGCCGGCCGCCCGGCTCACTCCCAAAGGTAGGATTTCCAATCGACCAGTTCGCGGTCGCCTTGGACCAGGGATACCCGGTGCGCAACCACCGCCCCCTCTACATAATACGGTTCTCCGGTGATTTCGAATCGGGTTTCGTTCGACCGACCCGGCTGGCTCACCAGCTGCTCGACCACCCGCACGGCGGTGGCGTCGTCCTTCTGCCGGTATTCAAAGCGCACCGTCACCGGCTGGCTGGTGTCGTCCACCCGCCACCAGACCGTGTAATAATGACCGTCGCGCTCGCGGCGCTCCATGGCGGTCAGGGCTCCGTGCTGCCGATAGCGTCGCTCGAAGGCGATCATCATGTCGTCGGTCGGGATCTGCACCTGGCCAGGCTGGAGGTGATAATACCTCACCTTGGAAATGCTGCCGCCATCGCCGGTCTGCTTGGTCGAACAGGCGCCGCTGGCCAGCGCCAGCAACACCACCGCCAGGCAAGCCGCCACAGATCCGGCGCGCGCGCGCCATCGGACCAGGGTTTCTTTGAATCGTTTCATGGTCGTATCCAACTCAACTGAATGGCGGCCCGGATCACCAGACGATCGCGGTGCCCCCACCTCTCCTTACTATGGAAGTCATCCGGCGCAATGAAAACCCTGTTCCCGATCGCCGCCCCATTCAGGTGGCATGGCGACGCGGCACCGGCATCTGGCTGCCGGAGCCCCGGCTGTGGCTCGACCCGCGCCGCGCAAGCACCGGGGACCGGGCCTTCGTCTCCCACGCCCACGCCGATCACGTCGCCCGCCACCGGCGCCTGATCTGCTCGCCCGCCACCGCCGAACTGGTCCGCCACCGGTTCGGCCTGGGTGAGGACGCCGAATGCCTGACCCCGGAATGGGATCAACCCGAGACCATCGACGGCTTCACCGCCCGGTTGCTCCCGGCCGGACACATTCCGGGGTCGGCCATGCTGCACCTCACCCGGCAATCCGACGGCGCCAGCCTGCTCTACACCGGCGACTTCAAACTGCGGCCCGAGCTGGCCCACGAACCCTGCCAGCCGCGGCCCGCCGACACCCTGATCCTCGAAACGACCTTCGCCCTGCCGCGGTTCCGCTTCCCCCCGGAGCGCGAGGTGGTCGGGCAACTGCAGCGCTTTGTCCGCGACACCCTCGACGAGGGCGAGATTCCCGTCCTGCTCGGTTACTCGCTGGGCAAGGCCCAGGTCATCCTGACCGCGCTGGCCGGTGCCGGTGTGCCGATCATGCTGCACAAGACGGTGCACGAATTGACCGCCTGCTGCCAGCAGCTGGGCATGGTGTTCCCTCCGCATCGACTGTTCCATGCCGCCGACGCCCCCGGCCACGTGCTGGTGTTTCCACCCAGCGCGGTGCGCTCGACCGCCCTGCGCCGGCTCAAGCGCACCCGGTTGGTGATGCTTTCAGGCTGGGCGCTGATGCCGGGTGCCAAGTTCCGCTATCAGGTCGACGAGGTGTTCCCTTTGTCCGATCACGCCGACCACCCGGAGCTGAAGCGCATGGTCGAACGGGTGGATCCGCGCCAGGTCTGGACGGTGCACGGTCACGCCGCCGAGTTCGCCGCCGAACTGCGGCGCGAAGGCCGCGAGGCCTGGTCGCTGATCTCAGCCAACCAACTTGAACTGGATCTGGACCTGGCCATGGATCCCGGCCACGACACCGCCACCGGTCCCCTGCCCGCCGCCGAATCACCCGACGCCCGACCGACCGCGCCAGCGGACCGCTTTGCCACCCTCACCCGGGTGCTCGACCAGGTCGCCGCCAGCAGCAGCCGGTTGCACAAACTCGATCTGCTGGCCGATTACCTGCGCCAGCTCGACGATCACGACCTCGAACACGCGGCGCTTTGGCTGACCGGTCGGGTACTCGGCCGACGCGACTTGCAACGCGCCCTGCAACTCGGTTGGGCCGTCATCCGCCGGGCACTGCTGGCCGCCACCGGTCTCGGCGAGGCGGTCTACCGCGAAGTGTCCCAGGCGCAAAACGACGCCGGTCGCACCGCCTACCTGCTGCTGGCACGTCGCCAATCCCGCGCCGATCACCACCCACCACCCGCCGGGTGGACCGTGCGCTCGCTGCACGAACGCCTGCTGCAACTGCGCGACCTGGCCGGACCCGCCGCCAAAACCGCCGTCCTGGCCGATACCCTGGCCTCGATGGATCCCGACCAGGGCTCGCTGCTGGTGCGCCTGCTCACCGGCGATCTGCGGATCGGCCTCAAGGAAGGCCTGGCCGAAGAGGCCGTCGCCCGTGCCTGCGGGGCCGCCGCCGACACCGTGCGCGAGGCCCACATGCTGCTCGGCCACCTCGGCCGGGTGGCGGTGCTGGCAAGGCACGACCGCCTCGGCGAAATCGGCGCCGAACCGGGCCGCCCGATCAGCCCCATGCTCGCCAGCCCGGAACCGGACGCCCGCGCCATCTGGCAACGGCTCACCAGCAGCACCGCCGACCCCGCCATGCCGACCGCGAACCCCCAAGCCGTCACCACCTGGCTGGAGAACAAGCTCGACGGCATCCGCGCCCAATTGCACCGCGCCGGCGATCAGGTCCACCTGTTCTCGCGCGACCAACGGTCGCTCGCCCGGGAGTTCCCCGAGTTGATCGAGGCCGCGCGCCGGCTGCCGGCCGACGTCATCCTCGACGGCGAGATCGTCGCCCGCAGCCGCAGCGGTCGACCGCTGACGTTCTTCGACCTCCAACGCCGGCTCGGCCGCGACCGCAGCACCGCCGGCGACCTGTTTGATGAAGACGTCCCGGTGGCCCTGGTGGTGTTCGACCTGCTGTGGATCGACGGCCGCTCCCTGCTGCAACAGCCGCTCGAACAACGCCGCCTCCTCCTCGAGACCCTGGCCCTGCCGGTGCGCGCCAGCCTTGATCCGGATGATCCGGACAACGACCCGGCTTCCGGCGACGACGCCGGTCACCCCCACGCCATCGAATGCCTGCCGCTCCAGCGGGCGGGTGGCCCCGACGCCATCGAGGCCGCCTTTCACGCCGCCCGACGCGCCGGCGATGAGGGCTTGATCGCCAAGGACCCGGCCGCGCCCTACCGGCCCGGTCGACGCGGAAAGTCCTGGCTCAAGTTGAAAAAACCGTTCTCCACCCTCGATGTCGTGGTGGTCAAGGCCCAGCAAGGCCACGGCAAGCGGGCCCACCTGCTCAGCGACTACACCTTCGCCGTGCGCGACCCCGAACCCGAACCCGAACCCGCCACCGCCGCCACCAAAAAAAACGACGCCCCGGATCTGCGGGTCATTGGCAAGGCCTACTCAGGCCTCACCGATGCTGAACTGGAAACCCTGACCGACCATTTCACCCGCCAAACCGTCAGCCAGCGCGGGCGCGTGCGCACCGTCGTTCCCGACACCGTGCTTGAGGTGGCGTTCGACTCCATCCAACCCAGCCGCCGGCACAACTCCGGCCTCGCCCTGCGCTTTCCACGCATCGTCGCCATCCGCCGCGACAAGCGCATCGACGAGATCGACACCCTCGACCACGCCCGCCGCCTCGCCGGCCTCGTCCCGGTCGGCACCGGCACCTGAGCCGGGGCAGCAGATTCGCCTTGCCCCGCCGCCGGGCGCGGGTTGAGGTGACGCATGAAGCCGCCGCCACAGGCCCCGGTGCGCCAACGATTGGCCGCAGGCACGCATTGGCTGTGCACCTGCGGCCGCTCGGGCCACGGCGCCCTGTGCGACGGCAGCCACACCGGCAGCGGCCGCCGACCGCGGCGGATCGACCTGGCCGAGGCCACCGAGTTGGCATGGTGCCCATGCGGCCATAGCCAGCAACCGCCGCTGTGCCAACCCCAACACTGCCCGGCCACCGCGCCGTGGTTCATCGCCGGCCCCACCGCTGCCGGCAAATCCGCGGTCGCCGCCGAACTCGCCGACCGCCTCGGAGGCGAGGTGGTCAATGCCGACGCCTTCCAGCTCTACCGCGGGTTGCCCCTGCTCACCGCCCAACCGACCGACGACGAAACCGCGCGCGCGCCGCATCACCTGTTCGCCGTGCTCGACCCCGGCGAACGCGTCAGCGCCGCCACCTACGCCGCGATGGCCGCACCGGTCATCGATGCAATCCGCCGCCGCGGCCGTCGCCCGATCGTGGTCGGTGGTTCCGGCTTGTATCTGAAGGCCCTGACTCACGGCCTGCCACCGGACCTGCCCACCGACCCCGGCCTCCGGCAACAGCTCGGTGGTTGGACCGCCGGCCATCGGCGCGACGAGCTGCTGCGCCTTGATCCGACCGCCGCCACCCAGGTCGACCTGGCCAACGACCGCTACGTCAGCCGCGCGCTCGAACTGGTCATGCTCAGCGGTCGGCCGCTGGCCGAGGCGCGCCCGCCATTCCCCCCACCGCGGCCGGACATCGCCGCCGTGGTCCTGCAACGCGACGTCATCGACCTCGACCAACGCATTGCCGCCCGCTGCCGGGCCATGATCGACGCCGGGCTGGTGCGGGAGGTGGCAGCCATCGACCCCGCCCGGGTCGCGCCCACTCTGGCCAAGGCAATCGGCTACCGGCAGGCGCTCGACCACCTTGCCGGCCGCATCGATGACGCCGGGTTGGTTGAGCAACTGCGTCTCGCCACCCGTCGCTACGCCAAGCGCCAGCGCACCTGGTTCCGGCGCGAGCCCGTGTTCCAAACCCTGCCGGTGACCGCCGGGGAAGCGCCCGCCGCCATCGCCGCCCGCGCGCTCGACGCCCTGGCCGGCCGCCGCTAGTGTGGTGATCGCGAAATAGCTGGGTGAAAGGCGCGAGGGATTTTTGTCAAGATCAAGGCGCGACGAGGGAGCGGATGAACATCCGCGACTGAGGAGCAACGCCGAGCTTGGGAAAAAGCACCGCGCTCCGAAACCGATCGAGCGCAGCGAGCTGAAGTTCAAAAACTTCAATCCCTTCATTTCATCCAGGGATTTCGCGATCACCACACTAGCACGCCGTCGCTACCCCTGCCCCGACGGCTCCACTCCAAAAGATCAGAAATTCTCTAGCTTTGTGCTTGTCGCCGGCGGTGACGCTGCCTTTTGTCATGAGGCGGTCGTCGCCCTCCCGCCCCTCCCGACCCGGTGGCCCCGGGGCGGCCGCTTGCCCATTTGTTTTGCCCCTTGCCAGATCCCCGTGCCAGCGCTATCTGGAGGTTGCCGTCCGGCATCAACCCGGCGGCTGCCCGAGGGCTCCGCACATGAATCGTGGGATGCGGGGACTGCGTGTCCCCTTGATCAAACTGGGGCGGATTCCGTTCCGCTTCTGCCTGCTGGTGGTGCTGGCGCTGCACCTGATCGGCGAGGAATACCCGTTCTCGCCGTTCCCGATGTATTCCAACTTCCACAACGACGCCCGCGTGGTCTGGATCGCCGACCAGGACGGGCGCCCGCTGGCCACCAGCGATCACTTCGGCCTGCGCGCGTCGACCATCAAAAAGGTGCTCGACCAGCGCGCGCGGGAGCTGGCGGGGGACCATCTCAAGCGCAGCCAGCCGGTGCCGTCGGAGGACGAGCTGGAGCGGCAGGCGGCGGTGCTGGTGTTGGAGGAACTGTGGACCGACCGCCGGCCGGGGCGCCTCGAGCGGGCCGGTGTCACCAGCCTGCAGCTGATGGAGCAGACAATCTGGTTCGCCGACGACCGCCTGCAGGAAACCGAGCAGGTGCTCGCCGTGCGCGCCTTGCCACCACCGACCCGTGACGCCCCGTGACGTGACGGCGGCCGCCGCCCACTTGACCATCCTCGATGGCCTGTCCCGGCGCGATCCGGGGTTCTGACATGAACCACTCCGATCCATCCCAACCCGGGTCCACCCGCCTTCACCACCGCCCCTGGTGGCGGCGGCTCGACGCCGTCCTGATCCCGCACCGGGGCTGGGAGATGCTGTTGATGCGCGCCGGGCTGGCGGCTCTGGTTTGGTGGGAAACCGACTGGATTCTCAAGGAGGCCTACCAGGGGCCGCCGCCCAACCCCGAGGGCCTGGCTCACCTGCCGGGCGCCGGCTGGTTCGCCCAACCCGAGGTGGGCGCGGTGATGATGTGGCTGGCCCTCGCCGGGCTGGTGCTTTTCGTGCTGGGCCGGACGCCGGCGCTGGCCCTGCTGCCGGCCTTGTTCGGCAACCTCATGATCGGCAGCCTGAAGAACTCCCAGGGCGCGATCAACCACAGCGGCCAGCTGCTGTCGATGGTGCTGCTGACCGCCTGGCTGGTTTACCTCTGGGCGGCGTGGTCGGACCGGCGCCGGAGGCAAACCGGGGGCGCCGCACCGGCGGAAGGCGGCTGGTGGCATCCGGGCGTCGCCTGGGAGCGGCTGGCAGTGCATTGGATCAAGGTCACGATCGCCGCCAGTTACGTCGTCTGCGGGTTGCAGAAGTGGATCGATTCCGATTTCCAATGGATCTGGCGCACGCCCTGGCTGGCGGTGCAGATCATCAAGAGCAACCGGGCGGACTACTACAGCAAGCTCGAGCAGCCGGTCGGCTGGATGGCCACCGAATTGCCGGCCCTGATCCTGCAGCACCCGAACCTGGCACGGCTGGTGTTCGGCAGCGGCCTGCTGCTGGAGACGTTCGCCTTCCTGGCCTTGCTCGGGCGCCGCTGGGCCGCCGGCTACGGACTGGCGTTGATCGGTCTGCACCTGTCCATCAGCGTGGCCATGGCGTTGAACTTCGACCTGCACATGTGGCTGATCGCAATCTTCCTCGTGAACCTGCCGGGCCTGCCCTTGCTCTGGAATACCTCCGCCGACCACACTCCCCTCGCCGAACGCAGCCTGTGGCAGGGAGCGTGATGTCGGAGCTGCCAAACGGTGAGCCGGGGAAAGGTTCGCCCGGCCGACCACGTTTGGGCTTGAGGCCAAGACTCGACCGGCTTTCGTCCGAAAGCATCCCGAATGCCTCGCCCACGCTATGAGCCACACCCGTCATCTGGCATTACCCGCCGTCCTGCTGCTGGCCGTCTCCCACGCGCTCGCTCTCACGTTCACGGCCGCGGCGAATGCTGCCAGCGGTTCCGCGGACCCGGACACCATCAAACTGCCGGACGTGGTGTCGTTCAACGAGCACGTCCAGCCCGTCCTCTCCGAATACTGCTACCACTGCCATGGCCCGGACGGCGGCACCCGCGAACCCAGGACGGACCCGCTGCGGCTGGACCTCGAGGAGGAGGCCTTCGCCGTGCGCAGTTCCGGTGCTCCGGTCATCATCAGGGGCAATCCCGGCGAGTCGGAGCTGGTCCGCCTGATCAACTCCAGCCACCGCGGTGAGGTCATGCCGCCGCCCGAAAGCCACAAGACCATGGGGCCAGAGGAGATCGCCCTGATCGAGAGGTGGATCGAGCAAGGCGCGGAATACGAGACCCACTGGGCCTACCGGGCCGTGGAGCGTCCGCAGCCGCCGCAGAACGATTGGTCGGATCAACCCATCGACGGCTTCGTGTTCGAGACGCTGGCGGCCGCCGGACTGGAGCCGAATGCCGATGAAAACCCCCGCCGCTTCCACCGCCGGCTGTCGTTCGACCTCACCGGCCTGCCGCCGGAGCCGGGGGAAACGGACGCGTTTGTGGCCGCCTACAATCAGGATCCGGAGCCCGCCATCGCCGCCGAGGCCGACCGCATGCTGGCCACCATCCAGAGTGCCGAGCACTTCGCACGGCACTGGCTGGACGCCGTCCGCTACGGCGACACCCACGGCATTCACAACGACAACTACCGCTCCATCTGGCCCTACCGCGACTGGGTCGTGCGCGCCTTCCACTCGAACATGAGGTGGGATCAATTCACCACCGAGCAGATGGCCGGCGACCTGCTGCCCGAACCCACGCTCGACCAGAAGGTGGCCACCGGCTTCCTGCGCGCCCTCGTCACCACCGGTGAGGGCGGGGCGATCGCCGAGGAATACGAGGCCATCTACGCCACCGACCGCGTGGACACCATGGGCGCGGTCTGGCTGGGCATGACGGCCAGCTGCGCCGCCTGTCACGACCACAAGTTCGACCCGCTCTCGGCGCAGGAATTCTACCAACTGACCGCCTTCTTCCGCAACCACACGATCAGCGCCCTTGACCGCAACGACGCCAACCACCCGCCCTCGATCTTCGTGCCGCTCCACGAGGACCGCGACAAGTGGACCGAAAACCTGGCCGCCCAACGGGACGTCGCCGCGCGCATCAAGGCCCGGCGCGACGAGGCGGATGCGGATTTCAACCAGTGGCTGACCGCGACCCGTCAAGCACACGCTCAGCAGGATGGCCCCGCACCGGCCATCCACCTGCCGCTGACGGAGACCGAGGGCAATCTGCAAGGAACCGTGAACGACGAGCCCCGCGAGTGGCCATCGACCGCCGCCCGCACCGACGGACCGCTCGGCAAGGCGTTGGTGGTGTCCGGTGCCGACATCGATCTGGGCGACATCGGCAACTTCTCCCGCGGCGACCAGGTCAGCTTCGGCGGCCTCATCCGGGTCGAGGGCAGGACCAATGGCGCCGTCATCTCCAGGATGGATCCCGCCAACGGGCACCGCGGCTGGGACCTCTGGCTCCAGGACGGGCGCATCGCCGCCCACGTCATCGACTCATGGCCCGCCGCCGCCAACAAGATCGTGGCTGCGGAGCCGCTGCAGCAGAAAACCTGGCACCACGTCCTGGTGGTGTTCGACGGCACCAAGGATCCCGGCCAGGCCATGGCCCTCTACGTTGACGGCCGTCGCGTCGAGGCATCCTTGCAGGCCGACAAACTGGGAGCCTCGACCGAGGCCGACGTGCCGCTGCGAATCGGTGCCCGCCATGACGGCAGCGGCAAAGTCAGCGGCAACGTCGCGCTGCAGGATTTCCGCTTCTTTCGCAAGCTCCTGACCGAAGACGAGATCGCCGGACTGGCCGGCTCGAGCACCATCAGTCAACTGGCCGCGCTGCCGGAGGACGAGCGCACGCCGGAACAAACCGCCACCCTGTTCGAACATTACATCACCCAGGTTGACCCGGTCACCATCGCCCTCGTCGATCAACAGGAGGACTTGAAGCAGGAAGAAAGCTCCATCCGCGGCGCCAACTCACTGGTCTACGCCGAGCGGCCCAATCAGGAACCCTTCGCCCATGTCCTCGAGCGCGGTGAATACATGAACAAGGGCGAGAAGGTCGCCCCCGACACCCCCGCCATGCTGCCCCCCATGCCCGCGGACGCGCCCAAAAACCGGCTCGGCCTCGCCATGTGGCTGAATGATCCTGACAATCCCCTGCCCGCCCGGGTGACCATGAACCGTCTCTGGTATCATCTGTTCGGCACCGGCATCGTGGAAACCAACGGTGACTTCGGCATCATGGGCGCACGCCCCACCCATCCCGCGCTGCTCGACTGGCTCGCCGCCGAGTTCACGGCCAGCGGCTGGGATTACCGTCACATGGTCAGGACCATCGTCACCTCGCGGGCCTATCGCCAGTCCGGCTCGGTCAGCCCGGATCGATTCGAGCTGGATCCGTCCAACACCTTGATCTCGCGCGGCCCCCGCACCCGGCTTGAGGCCGAGCAACTCCGCGACCTCGCGCTGGCGGCCTCCGGCCTGCTCTCGGACACCGTCGGCGGCGAACCGGTCAAGCCCTACCAGCCCGAAGGCGTCTGGGAAGCCGTGGCCATGAAGGGCTCGAACACCCGGCACTACAAGCAGGACAACGGCGAAGCCCTCTACCGCCGATCCCTCTACACCTTCTGGAAACGCACCGCCGCACCACCCACCATGGAAATCCTCGACGCGCCCACGCGCGAGGTGTTCTGCGTGCAACGCGACCGCACCAACACCCCGCTGCAGGCGCTCGTGCTGATGAACGACCCCCAATTCGTCGAGGCCGGCCGGGTGCTCGCCGCCACCGCCATCACCAGCCATGAAACCTTCGACCAAAGGCTCGACCTCATGACCCTGCGCCTGCTCGGGCGGACACTGGACCAGGACGAGCGGGCCGTGGTGAACACCACCCTCGACAGGGCCATGGAACATTACGCCCAACAACCGGATGACGCCCGTCTCGTGCTCACCGTCGGCGAATCCAAAGCTCCAGAATCCATCCCCGCCGCCGACCTCGCCGCCTGGTCGCTCGTCGCCGGCCAGCTCATGAACCTCGACGAAACCCTGACCCGCTGACACCGACATGAACCGCGCAGCCACCTTCAACACCGCCCTCACGCGACGCCAGTTCTTCAGGAAATCGGGCACCGGCCTCGGCGTCGCCGCCATGGCGTCGCTACTCGACGAACAAGGCTTCGCCGCCGGGCCGGACACGGGCGGCCTGCGGCTCCCTCACTTTGTTCCCAGGGCAAAACGGGCGATCTACATCTCCCTCATCGGCGCTCCCTCGCAGTTCGAGACCTTCGATTACAAGCCCGGGCTGCAGGAGCGCTTCAGGGAGGATCTGAAGGATTACCTCGGCGAGCAGGGCGAGCGCCTCACCGGCATGACCTCGGGCCAGGCCGCCTTCCCGCTGGCACCCTCACGCTACACCTTCTCGCAACACGGCCAGTCAGGCACCTGGATCAGCGAGCTGCTGCCTTGGCACGGGAAAATGGCCGACGACATCTGCGTGATCAAATCCATGCACACGGACGCGATCAACCATGAGCCGGCCAACCAGCTCATCTGCACCGGGTCCATGACCAACGGCAAGGCCTCCATGGGCGCGTGGCTGTCCTACGGCCTCGGCTCCATGAACCATGACCTGCCCGCGTTCGTCGTGCTCCACGCCAACCACAGCTGGCCGCAGTCGAACGTGCAGGCGATCTCCTCCCGCCTCTGGGGCGCCGGCACCCTGCCCGGCAAATACGCCGGCGTGGCACTGCGCTCGGTGGGCGATCCCGTGCTGTTCCTCGAGAACACCCCGGGCGTGCCCCCGGAAATGCGCCGCACCATGCTCGACGGCCTGGCCACCCTGAACCGGAGATCCTTCGAATCGGTCGGCGACCCCGAAATCCAGACCCGCATCCAGCAATACGAGATGGCCTACCGCATGCAGTCCTCGGTTCCCGAGCTGGCGGATCTTTCCGGCGAATCCGAGCACACCCACGCCCTCTACGGCGAGGACAGCAAGGAGCGCGGCACCTTCGCCAACTCCGCCATCATGGCCCGCCGCCTGCTCGAGCGCGGCGTGCGCTTCGTGCAGATCTTCCACCGCGGCTGGGACCAGCACGCCAACCTGCCGCGCGACCTCGCCCACCAGTGCAAGGACGTGGACCAGGGCTGCTATGGCCTCATTCAGGACCTGAAACAGCGCGGCATGCTCGACGACACCCTGGTCATCTGGGGCGGTGAGTTCGGTCGCACGGTCTATTCCCAGGGCGCGCTCACCGAGACCAACTACGGCCGCGACCACCATCCACGCTGCTTCAGCATCTGGATGGCCGGCGGCGGCATTCGAGGAGGCCAGGTGTATGGCGAGACCGACGAGATGAGCTACAACATCGTCGAGAACCCGGTCCACATCCGCGACCTCCACGCCACCATCCTGCACGCGCTGGGCATCGACCACGAACGCCTGACGCACAGGTTCCAGGGCCTGGACAACCGCCTCACCGGCGTGCTCCCCGCCAAGGTGGTCAAGGACCTCTTCGCCTGAGCCCTCAGGGAGCGTGGGCTTCCAGCCCACATGCGCGAAGCGCCCAAGGAGGAACGGCATCCCTGCCGTTCAGCGCGTCGCCCTTGACGCTGCGATCCTCTCCCGCCACAACCCCTCGCGGCAGGGATGCCGCGGCTCCTTGCCCCCACGCGCAAAAGATGGGAAGTGCGGCGCATACCGGCCACCCGCCACGCCGCGAAGCGGCCCCGCCGGCGCCAACCGCCGCAGCCTTGACTGATGCATGGCAGCCATGGTTCCATACCGGCGGTCGGCACGAGCCCGCCGGCGGGACGCCATGAAACGACGCACCAACCCATCTCGACCCCCCCAATCCCCC